>DATLUO010000193.1 GCA_035533075.1 Pirellulales bacterium
GCCCCTATGACCATTTCCATCGACCGATGGACCTGCCCATGCCTGGCCGCTTCATTCTTCTTGGGAAAGCCGGATGCGGGAAATCCGCCCGTCCGGTTTGACGAGGGGCGGGGAGGCCAACCTCCCCGCCTACTCTACTCAGGTAATCTTTCTGTCGTTCTACTCGTTCTACCGCGCGGCTGGCTTGGCATGGATCCGTGGCGGGCGCTGGCCCGCATCGTTCCCATTGTTGTACCGCGCCGTTGGCTTGGCACCGATTTTTTTTCGACCTCTCACCGCACCTCGACGAGAGCCGGCGACGCTGCTTCGCCGCACGGACAAACGAATTGCTCAAAGAATAGGCAGTCAGGCGACCACTATGCACATCATTTCGGCGGCCGCCAGAAAACCCTCCTGTCAGGTTAATCGATGGGCAAAAACCTCGTGTTTCGCCGGTGTCGGCAAATTTGCCCACACCGTGCGCGGCGCGCGAACCGATCGCCCATCGCTCAGCCCACTGCTCAATTCTTAGGCACGGCTGGAGCTCTGCCAACCACCAACCACTGACCACCGACCACTAATTGTTAGACGCTTTTCCGCCCTAAAAGTTCCTCCCCGTTCCTTTGCTGCGGGGCACGCATCGCCGGCCATCGGCCCGCTGTTTTTCCCCTCTGCCAGTAATACGAAACGGCGCGGCCCAAAATTCCACCGCAGCCTCTCTCCTCCTCTTTTCCCGTAAGGTGACGCTGGCGACGCGGGCCGCCGCTTCGCGACCGCCGATCCGCTCGCGGAGCGTGCGGGCTACGTAGCCCGCACGCTCCGCAAGCGGGAGGGTGACCGCGAAGCGGCGGCCCGCTGCCGGAAGCGGTTGTTGGGCGCGTCGTTTTGTAGACTGCCAACGTACACCTCCGCCGGGCAAGCCGGCGGCATCCACTCGGAACAAAAACGGGCGTCAGGTAAACGCTCGTCGTCCCGCGTTCATTCTTGTGTTCTATCTCGCGACTGGCTTGGGATGCATCTGGCACGCGCGGAATGACGGATTGCGGGCGATTCGACGTGATGCTGGCATTCTTAGATGCGGCTTTGGCCCTCATCCTGAAGGCGTCGTCGGCTTTTCCGAGTGTTGAACAATCAAGGCGAAGGCGCTTGACGGTCGGCGAAGCAATGGAAGACCCAAATCGGCCAGTCGGGCACGCCGTGGTCGTACCGCTCGACGAACGTTTCGGTCACCTTGACGCGGTGCAGGGCGGGGACGTCGAACGACGACTCGAAGCGGTCCAGCGGCCCGTGGCCGATAAACCACACTCCCGTCTCGAGCGACCGCTCAAGTTGGTCATTATCAATGAAGTCGTCCGCGGGTATGAATTGCCGCGCCCAGCGGCCGCGGGCCATCGAGCCGACGAGGCGGACGCGAGCTTGGGAGCCCGCGTAGAACTTAGCGGGCACGAAGTGCAAGTGGCTCTCTGCGACAACCAATTCGCCCGGCCCGATCGAAGCGAGCACGCGCTCCATTGCTCCGCGCATGCCGTGGCAGGTCTCAATCTGGCGGCTTCGCCAGAAGTCGAAGGCCAGAAAAGTGTTGCCCCATACGAGCAACAACAACAGCCCTGCACGCACGCCAGGCCAGCGTGCCAGCAATCGCCACGCGGCCAGCGCGATCAGCGCAAGCAGAAAGAGGTGCGCGAAGCGAAAGTAGCGTCCTTCCCAGATTGGCGTCTTCAGCGACGCGAGCCCCGCCGCGGCCAGCGGAAACGCAGCCGAAACGATCAGCATCCAGTCTCCCCGCCGCGCCCGCCAGGCCACGACGAAGACGCTGGCCAACAAGACCGACGTCAGGCCGATGGCCTCGACTTGGCGGAGCGCGCCATAGGGCGGATCGACCGGCTGCACGAACTGCGCGAAAGTATCGGCGAGCAGTTGCGCGTCCAACGGTGCAATCCAGAAGCCCTTGTGAACCATGCGATGCTCCGCGAGGAACATCGGCAGGCCGGGCAAAAACATCGCGGCGGCGAGCGCCCCCGCGGCTCCGGCCCGGCCTGCCAACGATTGCGCCCGCCGCCTCTTTCCGCGCCAAAAGCGAGCCGCGATCAGGCCGAACAGCGCGGCGAACTGGCCTGCGACCGAAAAGAGCAGATAGGGATGGAGGTATTGGGTCACGCCCGCACTTGCGCCGTAGGCGAGCCACCATCGCCAGGCGCCGCTGCGCAAGGCCCGCAACAGCAGCCAGCTCGACAGGGCAACGGCCGCGGTGCCGGGGGCGTACATGCGCACTTCGATCGCGGCGTTGATCTGGAACGGACTGGTGGCCACCATGAGCGCGACGGCCAGCGCGAACCATTGGGCGTTCATCGAACCGCGCGCGGTGCGCCGGCCTTCATTCGCGGCGCGCGACAGCAGGTAGAGCTCGAACGCGAACAGATACATGCCCGCGACGGCGAGCAAACCGAACAATACCGAGAAGCCGCGCAGGGAGGCGGCCGACTCGCCGAATGCCGCCATCCAGCCTTTCAACAGCAGGAAAAACGGAGGCAGCACCGTGTCGAATCGCAGGCGGTGCAATAACTCACGCGCCGGAAGGCTGGACTGCTGCCAGGAGGCCGCCTCGTCGAACCAGATGCTGCGCGTGGTGAATTGCGGGAACCGCAGGGCTGCGGCCAACAGCACGGCCCCGCCAATGCCCAAGAGTATGCGTGCGCCGGGCCGGCGCAATGGCAGCTGCTTTGCTTGCTGGCGCGGCGGCGCCTCGACGACAAGAGGGGGCGCGCTCATCGGTTGATCTTCAAGTCTGGGAGCGCTAATTAGAGATCGGCCGCCCCCTTCTCCGTGACCTTGGTGTTCCAAACTGAGAGATAATCGAGTTCTTTCAGGGCCACGAGGTGTTTCAGTCCCGCGTCGCTCACCTGCGTTTCGTCGAGGCTGAGCGTGCGGAGCCACGTCATTTTGGCAAGATGCGCGAGCCCCGCGTCAGTGACGTGGTCTCGCCACAAAGAGACCGACCGCAACTTCGGCAGCTTGGCGAGCGTTTCCAGGCAGGCGTCGGAAATAGCCGCGCGGTCCAGACGTAGCGACTCGAGATCCTTGAGCGCGGCAAGCTTGCCGACGCCGAGGTCGCTGATCCGCGTGCTCGAAAGAGAAAGCGACTTGAGTCGCGGCGACTGTGCGATGTAAATGGCTCCCTCGTCGCCCACGCTGGTGCCGTCGAGGCAGAGGTTTTCCAGGCTCGTGGCGCCGGCGAGCGCCGCAAGGTCGGCGTCAACCACCCGCGGATGGTCGCGTGCGTCGATTTCGGCCGAGTCGCCCGCCTGGACCTCATCGACCGCGGTACGAAATAGCTCGTGATCGGTGGGCCGGTGGCAGCCCGCGATCGCCGCGAGTATGAAGAGCAACGCTGGCAAACATCTCTTGCACATCGCTTTAGCCTCGCTCTTGATTCGCTGGCTGGGGCGAATCCGTGAGTTCGGGGAGGCCGAGACGGCGCCTCACCCGATTCACTTCGGGCAGCTCCAGGTGATAGATATAGATCGAGTAGCCGGCTCTCGCGACCGGCTCGAAGTGCTGAAAATAGGTGAGGTATGGGCGATCCATGTATGATTTATCGCCTTGGCCGTCGGGGATGTGATACTTGTATCCATGCAGCATCATCACGCTCACGGCATACCAGCCAGGAAGCGGGCCATTTTCCGCGCGGGAGGTTGGTGAGGGCTCGCGCGGTTCTCCCCCCTCGTTCTCCGGATGAACCGGTCCGTGCGGCGGGAGCGAGAATTCGATTCCTGCGGCGCGCGGGTCAAAATAGCCGAAGTAGGCCAGTCCTAGCGGACGGGCCTCCGTGCGCTCGCCGAGCCATGTCTTAAGGTACAGGAGATCCTGACCCCAATCGAGATTGCTGTCGAGCATGTGCCAGCGGCCCCCCTGCGGACCGCCAACGAGCTCATTGAAGTACGAAAGCGAGTGCGGATAATACCAAAGGCTACTGCCGATCGACCAAGCCAGGGCCAGTCCCGCAGCCACCTTCTGTAGGGGACGGACTCGGTGCCGTTCCGGAGATACGCGGCCTCCGTGACGTTCCGCCGATTCCGGTAGAGAACGGACTCTGTGCCGTTCCGTGGCATCGGCAAACAACCGCCCCAACCTGCCGATCCAAATAAACACGAACGGAAAGATCGGCAGCACGTAGCGCAGGTGATGATTGAAGCCGGTCTGCGAACTGACCAGAACGAGAATGACGGCCGCCGGCAGAAGCAAGACGAATTCGTCTCGCCCGGTCGCGCCGCCAATCGTCGACGTCTCGCTCGGCGAGATGTTCGCCGTCCTCATCACGCGGAGCGTGATGCCCATGCTGGCCGCTATGAGAAACAGCAGCCAAGTTCCCAGCGGCACTTTGATCGCCAAGCCATACAGGTAATAGTACCACCAGCCACCATGCCGCCATTCGCCGCGCAGGTAAGATGGATAGCCGCGCTCAAAGTCGCTTTTCTGCTGGTCAATGCCGCGAACGTAGTTTGCCGGTAGAGGCACCCTCAGCCCCGCCAGGGCCGTTCTCGCGAAGCGGTTTCGCCGCCCCGAATTACGCCCGGCCAGATCGGGCGCGCCGCCCAGTGACGTGCTGAGGAAGTCATAGTCCCCTAACGGCTGTAGCGAACCTTCGAATACGTAACCGAGGTTGAGGACGTACAGGCCCAGCGCGGCCATCAGCACGAGTTGGGCGGCTTGTCGTAGGCCAGCCTTTCCAGCCCGACGCCCCTCGCTCGTGACCTCCGCTAGGTCGCGCTTGTCAATCTGACGCTTTTCGAGCGCTGCCGACACGCTGTCAAGCTGGAAAGCCTGACCTACGCTCTTGCTAGCTCTGGCGACGCGCCAAAACAGCCAAGCTAATGGAAAAAGAGCGTACAGGATGAGGAACGTCGACTTCGCCAGCTCGGCTGCCCCGAGCGCGATTCCCGTCGTGACCGCCCGCGGCCAGCTCGGGGCGCGCAGCCATTTCCAAAACAGGTACCAACAGAGCACGCCCATTGATGTAGCTCCCACATCGGGCGTAATCATCTGCGCGTGGGCGAGGACATTCGGACAAAAGCACCATAACGCCAGCGCCAACAATCCGCCCACCGGACTGTACAGCTCTCGGGCCCAGCGATAGCAAAGGCAACCCCCGAGCACGCTAAAAGGAATGCAAGCCCAGCGGGCAATGGTGAATAGCCAGAACGATCGCACCCCGTTGGCGGAGATGAACCGTTCTCCACACTGAAACTCTCCGCGCGCGCCGGGCGAAAGGGAGTAGGCGCTCCAGTCCGATCGCGGGCGCATCAGCGCCACAGGCCTGGTGGCCACCAACCTCACGAGCGGCGGATTGACGCGGTAGAGGTCGAAACGGCCGAAGTGCCAATGGCTGAGGCCCGCGGCCATGTGACCGACCTCGTCGATCGACGGGCTATGCTTCGTCGCCGCCCAAGTCAAAAGAGCGGCATGAACGCTTAACAAGCAAGTGGCAACAAGGCCCGGTCGTCGTAACAGTTTCGCGATCATTGGGTACAAGGAGGATGGCCTTCCCAGGCCGTCGCATTGTTCTTTCTTCTGGCTGTCAGTGGGACGGCCTGGGAAGGTCATCCTCCGCCGACCGAGCCCTTATCCGCCCCACTTCCGCCAGCGCTATAATGTCCTCATGGCATCAACGCCATCGCACAGAAGGATTTTCTTGTCTTGCGCCGGGCCGCGCGGACAGTATCCGACCGGAACCTCCGCGATGTGCAACCCCATGCGGCACGCTCGGACCACTTCGTGCGCGTCGGCGTCTGCTAAATGCACTGCTCATATGAAATCATGGAAAGGCTGACGGGATTATCGGGATGCTCCACCACTTCCAAGCAAGCAACACGTTCACCTCTACCGAACCGGCGATTCTTGTTCGCCTATTTTAGGAGCCTCTTTTGCGATTGCAAGGGATGGCCAGAGAAACCAAGGAACCGTGACACGAACCACTCGACGGACTGGGTGCTCTGGGCAAGGGCGAAGCTCGGCGGTTAACTGTTTAGCTCGTTGTACCACAGGAACACCAGGGTGCCTCCTATTATGCCCGTGATTCCGATACACGCCTCCGCTCCCGCCAGACCCGCAATTGCCTGGCGCGAGTTCAGATCGATTGCGAAAACCGGCGCAATGAGAATCACGATCATTTGCACGAGAATCGCGATGAACGCCGGGAGGCCGGTGGTGGGCATGAAACTTGAGAAAAACCAGGACACTCCGAACACCATCAGGCCTGCCGCGATAAGCGCCGGATGTGGGACCTGCGCGATTACTGGGGCGGAACCGTTGCTGGCGGGCGTAAGCGAAACCGCCACTCCAGCGGCCAGGAGGTTTCCTGACCAGACGCAGACAAGCAAGCCGGCAGCGACGATGAACTTGCTCAGCGCAATCGCGAACCGTGTCGGGGGCAGATAGGCTAAGAATCGCGCGGAACCATCGTTCCGCTCGCCGGACAACGCGCTGCCGCCCGCGAAGGCCGCGCTGACTAGCGAGAGACCCGAACTTGCCGCGGCGGACAGCGACCATGAATCGCGCAACGGATAAGGCGCGCCTTTGACCAGCCAGGTAATAACCGACACGAGATAGGGCATCGCCATCAGAGCAAGCGCAAGGCAGATGACGTAGGTCATTAATCGCAAATCCTTCCACAGTAGCGCTCTCATCGCCCCACCCTGCCGCGCGCGTAAGCCAGAAAAATGTCTTCCAGACTGATCGCTTGCTCATCGACGCGCTCACAGCGATTCGCCTGCCGAACTTCGTCGAGCGTCGCGGACGTGACGTCGCGAGCGACAACAACCCACTCACGATCGACGCCGCGCTGCCAAATGGAATTCCTTGGGGGGACGAACGGCCCCGACTCCGCGGCGAGCCGAACATGTATGCGTCTTGTACGACCGAGCAGATCCGCCACGCGGCCCGATATCGCAAGTCGCCCCGCGATCATGAAGCCGACTTCGTCGGCCGTCCGTTCGATATCGCTGACGTTATGACTCGACAGCACGACCGTTCGTTCACGGAGTTGCGGCAGCGTCTTGAGAGCGTCGAGGAATTGCCGGCGAGTCAGCGGGTCAAGTCCGTTGGTCGGCTCGTCGAGCAACAGCAAAGCGGGCTCGTGCGCGAGGGCCAGCAGAAGCGCGAGTTTGGCCAGCATGCCATGCGACAGGTGCTTGACTCGCTTTGCCGCATCCAATCCCAACGACGAGCAAAGCTCGTTTGCGAGATCGAAGTTCCACGTGGGGTAAAAGGCGCTGGTAAAACGAATTACCTCGCGCACGCGCATCCACGGATAAATAAAATGCCGCTCGGGAACGTATCCGATCCGCGCGCGAAGTTCCGCGCTACGCCGCGCGACATCGCATCCCAAGACGACGACCTTCCCGCTCGTGGGCATGATGAGCCCTGCGAACAACTTTAGGGCGGTCGACTTTCCAGCACCGTTTGAACCGAGCAAACCGAATATTCGCCCCGCGCGCAGCGAGAAGTCAAGATGGTCGACGGCTAGTGTGTTGCCAAACGCCTTTGTCAGTGCGCTGGCTGCGATCGCTACCTCAGGCATGTCGCCTTGGCTCATGTCATCACAGGATTATCACCGGAACTACCAAGCGACGCTTGCCGCCGTTGCGGAGGCTGGCGTTGACGACGACGCTACTGCGATGCACTCCGGCGTGCTTCGCGTGCGAGACGCATGTAACCACCAATTTCGGCCGGTCGGTACCGTTGTCGACGACCGTCCACTCGATGCCGCCCTCCGCGCATTCTACGGCTCCGATGTCCACTGCTGCATCGCCTAACGCGGAAAATACCACTTCGCGGCTAGCCATGTGGTCGCTCGGCCCCCAATACAGAACACTGGGCATGGCCTCGATTTCGTTGGCGACCTCACCGCTTGCCACGAGCGAAAATTCCTGCGGCGGCCCGTCGCTGCGGGCGACGCTAATTCTGATTCGCGTGGAAAATTGCCGTTCTCCCTCGGCCAGCTTATTTGGATCGACCGTGGTATCACCGACAAACACGAAATCATCCGCGCTTCGCCGCGGAGCATCGCTCAACTCCACGACGATGTGCGGCTGCTCTCCGTCGCATGCCGCAGACAGTACGGGAACTGCTCCGTCGATCGAAGGCAGGACAATACGAAACGCCGCCCTCGCCGCGGCACCCCCTCGCCGCAACGAGTCGAACCGGATGGCCGATGGCAGTACGCCATGGGCCGGGTCGATTTTCGCTGCGAGAGAAACGGCAAAGTCTTGTCGAATCGGCTCTTTGACTTCTCTCTCCGCGACGAGGGCAATCGAGGCCACTGGCGCCGCTTGCATAGCCGACGTGTCGAGCGCCGCCAGCAGCGTGGCGCGTTCGGCGGGTTCGAGCGTGTCCTTGTCCAGCTTGGCCGACGTGCAAGTACAGGAACTTTCGGCAATGCGAATCTTGACCGGAGTGGCTGAGACGTTGGTGACTGTGAATTGATGCGTGGCGACTAATCCGCTAGGCACCATTCCGAACTCGTACCGCGGTTCAGATACGCTCACGAGTTTCGCCGACTCAGCCTGGCGACTATTCGCGGCGGCTCCGCCAGCCTGGTCCGCCGCTGGCGACTCCTCTCTGAGGCGGAACAAGGCGGACAAGAGCGAACACAGGACTCCCAACGCGAGTAGCACAAACGCGGCGTTTTTGATGTTGTGTCGGGATAGAATGTCGCGCGCACCCATGATCGGCTCCGGCGTTTCAGTCTAGGGTTCGTTGCCTGTGTCGTCGTCGTCGCGCTGCCCACCAAGCAATAATGAGCGCGGCTACGACGACATTAACCAAAACAAACCAGCGCCGGACAGCACTTATGGGCTCGGGCCCTGCGCTGGGAACAGTAAATATCTTGTCAATCACAAGGTCGTTGACCGTCGTTCCAGGCGGAAAGTCGATCACAAATGTGCCGTTCTCGAAGACTGGATTGATGCGCGTCCGCTTGACGTCGGCAGTGACGACAAGTTTAACTCGATGTTCCGCCCGCGTTGTTATTGCCTCCAGTTTTGTCGGCAGCCATACAGACTGACCCTGCCCGTCGTCGAACTGGTACGCCTCGAGAATGCGCGCGTCCACGGCCGGCGTGTCACCCTTGCCGTACAGCAGGCTTCTCACCGGCAGTGCGCCTCGTTCCAGGTCAAGCCAGACGCTTGCATAGCGATGCGGCACGCCCGACCCATCCGTAAAAGTGGCGTCGACAACATGGCACGGCCGGTCGCCGACTTGCTCCGGATCCGACCGCAATTGTGCGTACTTCAGGAGGTTCACCAAGCTGGCGTCGTCCGTGCCACGCCCGTCCGGACGCGGCGGGTGCATCAGGGCGCCGGTCAGCACGCGTTCGGTGCCAAGAGGATTGATGGGCGGTTTCTTGGGCTGCGAGATTGCCCCTTGAAGAATCGATGGGTTGTGAAAGGTTGCCGTGCTGTCCGAAAGGGCGTATTCCAAAGCGAACATCTTACCGTTCGCCTGCGGGTCCGCGGAATCCTTCCACCAGCGATAATTGCCGGTCGCAATGTCGAATCGCATTCGGCCCCGAAGCAGCGGAACTAACAAAGGAAAAGTTCCGTCGAGCAGCTCTTGGTGTTCTTCGTAGGTAACATCAATGGCGTGGACGCGCTCTCGAGCGCTCTTCGCGATTCGCACGATGTCTTCGAGCGCAATTCCATCGCTGGCGACGGCGCCCCGCGGCACAAAGGCCGCGGCCAGGCAGATGAGACGGCAGACACGCGTATTCATCGGGGTACATACTCCGCCGTGTCAGGGGCATGTCGCTGGAAACGATTTACCCAAAGCGCAGGCCGCGGTGTTACAATAAAGTGGGGTGCATACGCACCATAGAGAGCAACCGCACGTCGTGTTGACAAAGCCGTTGAAGCAGGCCCTGTAAGTGGAACTACAGGTCGCGTACTTGACACCCCCGATGCATTTCGTCGTCATACTGGGGTCCGGGCCGCAAGCGTTCCATGAGCAAATGCCGCAAAGGCTTGGCGGTGCCGCCGAGCAACCAAAGGCGGGCACCGTCCCGCAACCGGCGCTCACCCTCGCAGAACAATCCCAGATGAGCGGCGGAGCGGCGTAGACGGTCCGCGCGAACCAAAGCATGTTCATTGCACAGAACACCGCGGAAATGAGCAGGAACGACACCACCGAAATCCACGATCGAACGACCATCGCCATCGCACACGCTCCTTTCAAATCGATTTCTCTGGAAACACAAACGAGACGCAGTCCCCTGACATATCAGTAGACGGTGATTTCACCTCCGACTCCGCGATCGCGCAGGCGGCGGTGGGTCCGCCTAGAAGTTCCGCCGCGCGCGGTAGCCGCCCAAACCAAGAGGCTTGGACAATCCCTTCCTGAACGAAAACAGCGATTGGCGTGTCAATTTGATAACCGCCGGCTCGAGATCGCAGTCGACACGTGATGAACGGTGCGCGCCGCTCCGCAGCCGAGCGCCCGTCAGGCGACGGAATCTCGATCGCGGCAATGCGAATCGGATTGCCGTTAGCGCCCAATTCGCGCGACAGATGGTCGCAGTCCTGAAGTACCCCGCCGCAACGGCGGCAATCGGGTCGGTAGACCACGGCAAGCCAGGAACCCCGCCCCAGCACTTCGCCTCCTTCGAGATACCGCATCAGAAGAAAAGGTTGCCCCTTCAGCCCGGCGGGATCGTAGCAAATCGGCCCCCCACCCCAATTTGCAGCGTAGCCGTCCGAACCGTTCTCATCCGAAACGATGTGCCTTGGTGCGCTAAATACGCCCGCAACGGCCACAATACCGGGTAACGTGATAGCGAGGGACCAAGCCAAGCACCGCATTGAGCGAAAACGTGGCCTCGTCGACTCCCCTAGCGAACACGACACAACCGCCGCCGCGTCGAGCGCAAACGTTACCCAAGGGCTTATGGCGAACTCGCCAAAGCAACCGCAAGACGTTTCCCCGGCGAGCCCCTTCCAGAGCGAGAGGGTCGACAGGATAAGAAACCATAAAGTGGCGGTATAGCGCGCCCGAGGTCCAGCTTGGCCGAATACCAGGCAAATGGCCACGGCGACGTGAATCTCGATGACGGCGACAGTAAGCCAGTGCGATCCGAAAAAACGCGCGGCGCGGCCAGGATAGGCCATCAACTGGTACGTTTTGGTTACCGCTGCGAACATAAGCACGCTCACCCAGAGCCAGCGCACCATAGGGTGCGAACAGACCGACACTGCGTGACGATACAGACGACCGAGGCGAACTTGTCCAACCATCGAACGAACCGTGCTAACAACGCGATGAACCGGCAACCGGCGTGTAATGTGGCGGACTCGTCTTGAGTGCATCGTCCGCCACGAACCGCGAACACCAAGATGCGAATATGAATCTACGCGCCAGGAGCGATTCCCGCAAGTAGCTTTTTATGTTCTTTCGCGCCCCAGTTCGCCCCAGGCCCCACTGGGGCGCGCTGGTGAGCTACGATGGTTCGAGCTTAGCCAGAAAGATTGGCCGCCCCGCTCGTCGAAGAACAATGAACCGAAGCTTCCGGAGCTTTTGACGGCTCAGCAACGCTTGTCGCGGCGCTCTGGGAACCGTCGCTCTACGGGGGAAAAACGAGATCGCGCCGCACACGCTTGACTTGCCGCGTTTCGAGGTGATAAATGTAACTTGAATAGCCCGCCGTTGCCACCGGCTTGACCTGCTGCAAATAATTAACGTGAAATCATGACCAATAATCGCCGTCTGCCGCTGATCGTCGTCGCCACGCTTTTGCCTATCGCGGCCCTCTCTTACGCCTTCTTCCTCCATTCCCGGGGAGGAACGCCCGATTCAAAGCCAAGCATCCCCGCGGCCAAGCCGATGGCACAGGTCGTCGCCCGCGTCCAGGCGCTCGGCGGGACGCTAAGAATCGATGGCGACGCCGTCGAAATCGACCTGACTCAGACCGCAGTCAGCGACGAAGATCTCGCGCTGTTCAGTTCACTTCGCGGAGTGAGGCGGCTTGTTCTCGAGAGGACGCACATCACCGACTCTGGCCTGGCGCACATCGAGCAAATGCGCGACCTCTGGGCCTTAGATCTCATGGAGACCCATGTCAGCGCCGCCGGGCTGGCGCATCTAGAAGCTTTGCCGAAGCTGGAGGTGCTCTATCTTGCCAGCGCGCCCGTTAACGACTACCCGGGCATCAACGACGCCGGCGCTCGTGAGATAGCGCGGTGCAAGGGGCTGCGCGTGCTTTACCTGAACCGAGGCGCTGTGACCGATGAAGGGATCGATCATCTCAGCGATCTACCACGTTTGGAAACGCTGGTTCTTCAAGAGGCAAAGTTGACCGGCAGGGCGCTGGAGAGCTTCGGCCGCCTGCCCAAATTGCGGGAACTGGTACTGAACGGCGTGCCCCTCACCGATGCCGACCTGCGGCACATTGGCGCGCTGCGGCGTCTCAATACGCTCAATCTCGATTATACGAAATGCACGAATTCGGGGCTCGCGAATTTGATGCAGTTGCGCGAACTGACCGGCCTAAGCATCGCATATACATCAATTGGTGATGAGGGACTCTCTCACTTGGCGCGGCTTGAGAAGCTCGACTCCCTCTGCCTAATGGGGACGCGCATCAGCGACAAAGGCATCGCCGTACTCGGGCGAATGTCTTCGCTAAAAGAGCTGTATCTTGAAGATACAAAGTTGACAGTGCAAGGCATCGCCTCACTTCGTGAGGCTCTCCCGAAGACGAAGATCACGCCCTGACGAGCGCATCTCTCACATAGAATACAACGGTCTGGCCATCGCGGATCGCTCTATGTCAACGGCGACGAACTGGCCGCCGAGGCCGATCGTGTCACCCGCCGGGCGCTCGCACTTGCGGCGGCCAAGGCCCACGCTGGTGCCGTCGAGGCAGAGGGTTTCCAGGCTCGTGGCGCCGGCGAGTGCGGCAAGATCGGCATGGACGACGCGCGAATGGTCGCGTGCGTCGATTTTGGCCGAATCGCCCGCCTGGACTTCGTCGATGGCGGAACGGAACAGCTCGCCGTCCGTCGCGCGGTGGCAGCCCGCGATCAGCGCCACGGCCAGCAGCGCAATGCACCGACTCACCCGGTCCATTGACTCAACCTCCTCCTCCCACGTTGTGCGCTGGCGGTGCGTCAAGTTCGCGCAGGCCCAGCTCGCGCCGCACCCGATTCACCTCCGGCAATTCGAGGTGATAGATGTATATCGAGTAGCCTGCCCTCGCCACCGGCTCGAAGCGCTGAAAATAGGTGAAATACGGCTGCTCAGTGTAAAACTTTCCTCCCTTTCCATCGGGGATTGCGTATTGGTATCCGTGCAGCATTGTTACGCTCACGGCATACCAGCCGGGGAGCGGACCAATTTCCGCGCTAGAGGTTGGCGACGGCTGGCGCCGTTCGCCGCCCTCGTTATCCAGATGCACCGGACCATGCGGCGGGAGCGAGAATTCAATTCCCGCGGCGCGCGGGTCAAAATAGCCGAAGTAGGCCAGCCCTAGCGGGCGGGCCTCTGGGTGCTCGCCTAGCCATGTCTTAAGGTACAGAAGATCCTGGCCCCAATCGAGATTGCTGTCGAGCATGTGCCAGCGGCCGCCCAGCGGGCCGCCAACGAGTTCGTTGAAGTACGAAAGCGAATGCGGGTAATACCAGAGGCTGCTGCCGATCGACCACGCCAGGGCCAGTCCCACAGCCATCATCTGTACGGAACGGACTCCGTGCCGTTCCTTAGATACGCGGCCTTCGTGACGTTCCGCCGTTTCCTGTAGGGAGCGGAGTCTGTGCCGTTCCGTGGGATCGGCAAACAACCGCCCTAACCTGCCAATCCAAATAAACACGAACGGAAAGATCGGCAGTACATAGCGCAGGTGATGATTGAAACCCGTCTGCGAGCTGACCAGGGCGAAAATGACGGCCGCCGGCAAGAGCAAGACGAATTCGTCTCGCCAAGTCGCACCGCCGATCGTGCCCGACGCGCCCCGCGAGATGTCGGCCACCGCCCCCATCACGCGGAGCGTGATGCCTACGGTGACCGCCATGAGGAACAGCAGCCAAGTTCCCAGCGGCACTTTGATCGCCAGGCCGTACAAGTAGTAGTACCACCAGCCGCCGTGGCGCCATTCGCCGTGCAGATAGGACGGAAAGCCTTGCTCGAAATCGTACTTCTGGTGATCGATGCCCAACACGTAGTTTGCCGGTAAAGGCACGCGCAGCCCTGCCAGACCGGTTCCGGAGAACCTGTTCCGGCGGGCGGAACCCGGCACGCCCATGTCGCGCGGTCCGCCCAGCGCCGCGCTGAGGAAGTGGAACTCTCCTAATGGCTGAAGCGGGCCTTCGAATGCGTAGCCGAGGTTGAGCACGTAAAGGCCCAGCGCGGCCATCAGCACGAGCTGCCCCGCTTGCCGTAGGCCAGGCTTTCCAGCCTGACGCTCCTCGAGCGTCGCCAGCGAACCGTCAGGCTGGAAAGCCTGACCTGCATTCTTGCTCGCGCGCGCGAGCCGCCAAAACAGCCAGGCCAGCGGCCAGACCGCGTACAGGACCAGAAAGGTCGCTTTCGTCAGCTCCGCCAGGCCAAGGGCGATGCCCGTGGTGAACGTCCGCGGCCAACTCGGGGCGCGGATCCATTTCCAGAACAGGTAGCAAGAAAGCACGCCCAGTGACGTCGCTCCCACGTCGGGCGTGATCATCTGCCCGTGGGCAAGGAGATTCGGACAAAAGCACCATAATGCCACCGCCAGCAATCCGCCCGCCGGACCGTACAGCTCGCCGGCCCAACGGTAGCATACATAGCCGCCCAGCAGACTAAACGGGATGCATGCCCAGCGAGCCACGGTGAACAGCCAGAACGACCACTCGCCGTTGGCGGCAATGAATTGTTCTCCACACTCGAATTCCCCCCGGGCGCCGCGCAAGAGGGAATAGGCGCTCCAGTCCGATCGCGGGCGCGTCAGCGCTACAGGCATGGTGGCCACTAACCGCACTAGCGGTGGATTGACCCGGTAGAGGTCGAAACGGCCGAAGTGCCAATGGCTCAGCCCCGCGGCCATGTGTCCGACTTCGTCGATCGACGGGCTATGCCGCGTCGCCGCCCACGCCAACAGCGCGGCGTGAAGGCTGAGCAAGAGCGTCGCAACAAGGCCCGGTCGTTCTGATAGTTTCGCGATCATTGGCTACGAGGAGGATGGCCTTCCCAGGCCGTCGCGTCGTTCTTTCCCCTGGTTGTCATTGGACGGCCTGGGAAGGCCATCCTCCGGTCGAGTCCCTATCTGCTCCACTTCCGCCAGCGCCATAACGTCTTCAGCGCTTCGATCCCGTCGCGCAGCCGGATTTTCTTGCCCTCCGCGGCGCCGCGCGGACAGTATCCGACCGGAACCTCCGCAATGTGCAACCCCATGCGGCACGCTTTGGCGGTCACCTCTGGGCAAAACTCAAACCTCTCGCACTCCAGACGCATCGCCCGGAGCGTCTCCGTGCGGAACAGCTTGTAGCACGTGGCCTCATCGGTGAGCCGCGCGCCGTAGAGCCAACGGGTCGCCGCGTTCAGCGCGCAGACCCCGATACGAAACGTAGTCCACGGCGGGGTAGCCGGACTCGTGAGAGTTCGGGCGGCGGTAAGCAACGTCGTTTCCGGGTCCGCCTCGCCCGAATTCTCACGAATCGCGGTACGCGAGCGAAGGTATCGCGATCCGTACACCACATCCGCCTCGCCGGCCAAAAGCGGCTCCAGCAGGCACAGGTAGTCGCGAGGGTCATACTCCAAGTCGGCGTCTTGAACGAGCGTGTATTTACCCTGCGCCTGTTCGAGGCCCGTCCGGATTGCGGCGCCCTTGCCGGAGTTGCGCGAATGGGCCAACAATTCGACGACGGGATGCCCCTCCCAGCGCTCGAGAACCCCTGTTGTCCCGTCGGTCGAGCCGTCGTCCACAACGAGCACCTGCATATCGAGCGGCACATCGACGACACTGCGCAGCAACTCGTCGACCGTCGCCGCTTCGTTGTACACCGGAACGATGACCGTCAACAGCGCACCGTAGCCATCTCGCTCCGCGAGATGTTGAGGCTCCGCTTCGGCGTGCGCGGTCGCCGCCCTAGGCACGATCCGCTCGATCAATCCCGCCATCGTCCACCCTCCCTAATTCGTCAAACCCCGCGTTCGAAAGCCCAAGACCAAAGCCCCAAGACCGACAGGCCGGAAATCCAAAATCGCAAATCCAAGATCCTACTTCAGCCAGCCGTCATCAATCACCTTGCCGTCCTGTCGGTTTCCCAGCCGCCGATGCACTTCGGGATCAATGCCGTAGCTGATCGTCCGCACTGAGCCGTCGCAAAACGCGAAATTGCAGCCGTGTGGGTGCGGGCTGCCGAAGCGGCCGAAGTCGTAGTTGCCCGCCGCGTCGTTGAGCGGCGTCCAGCCCTTTGGCGTCCAGCGGGCGATGTCAAAGTCGTCGCCCGAATACATGCTCTGGTCGTCGCCGATATCGCCGCCGCTCGAATAATCGCGAACGTTCTTTTCACCGACCAGATAAGTGTAGCTCTTACCGTCCTTGATATGCGCGAACGTGACTTCGCTCCGCAGAAAGCAAACACCGGTGAACTCGCTCTTGGGTTTGGGCCATTGGTAGTTCGGGTCGTCGCCCTGGGCCAGGGTGAGCGGTCCCTCGCCCACGTCGAGAAAGACGTCGCCTGCATTGACCGCGTAGTCGGTCTTGGCGGCCATATTTACAGGCGCCGTGTTGAACGGCGGCCAAGGCTGCGGATACAAGCCGAGCGGCCGCCGTGTAGGACAGTTGAAAAGCGAAAGCGGAAATGAAAGCAAACGAGCCAAAGACTTCTTCTGGTCGCCCTGTGATTCGCCGGCGCCGAGGCGACGCAAATCGCCGCGCTCGAGGTAGGGGAGCGTGGCGTAGATCCATCCGCCCGGCTGACGCAGGCCTGTGCCGCGGTCAGGGTCGCCGACCCAGAGGTAGCCCCAGCCGTTTGATGGGAGCCGGCTGAACGCTGATTCGTGGTTGAATAGCGCCAGCCCTTGCTGCCGCAGATGGTCTTGGCATTGCATCCGCCTGCCGCTCTCACGGGATGCCTGCACCGCCGGCAGCAAAAGCGACATCAGCATGCCGATAATGGAAATCACAACAAGAACCTCCATCAGAGTAAATCCACTGCCGTGCCCGCGGACACGCCGCCGCGCAGACCCAGCACTATCAACTTCCAGGCACATTTTAAGCATCCGAACCGCCTCGGCTGATTGGCAACCTTTCTGGGTCAAGGGAGAGTGTCTTCGCGCTCGCTTGCCCCGCCCGCCGGCAAATCGCCCAACAGTTCTGGGAGTCCCAACCCCCTGCGCACGCGGTTTGCCTCATCCAACGTAATGTGGTAGATGTAGATAGAGTAGCCCGCGCGCGCCACCGGCTCAAAGTGCTGGAAATACGTGAAGGCGCCGTCACCGCTTGAGATACGCCCGCCGCGCCCGTCATAAAGCGGGAACTCCAAACCGCGCAAGACCGATACACTCACGGCATACCAACCAGGCGACGGACCAAGTTCATCCTCGGGAATGAGTTTGCGGCCATCGAACGATGCGCGTAGGGGATTTGGCGCTGTAAAGTTGACCCCGGCTGCCGTTGGGTCAAACATACTGAAGCACGCTAGCCGCAGTGGGGAAGCCTCTGGGTGCAGGTCAACCCAGTCCTTCAGATACAAGATATCCTGCCCCCAGTCAATGTTGCTGTCAACGAGGTGGTTATGGCCATGAATTGGCCCGCCCGCTAGCTCGTTAAAGTACGATAGGCAGTGAGGATAGCAACAGAGGCTGCTGAGGACTGACCAGGCCAAGGCGCCACCTGCAAGCACCTTGAGCCCAGTGCCGCGGCGAATAACATCGTGCGCCGCCGCTCCGCAAAAGATGAATGCAAAGGGAAACGCTGGCAACACATACCGCAAATGGTGATTGAACCCGGTCTGCGAGCTAACAAACACGACAATCAACAGCGGCGGTCCCAAGAGTGTTAATACGTCCAGACGCGCATGATTGCGCAACATCGAGGCGCTCGTCACCACTAGGCCGAGACCAAGAATGCCCCATGTCCCAAGAGGAACTTTGACTGCGAGTGCATAAAGGTAATAGTACCACCATCCGCGGTGCTTCCAGCGTCCGCCTAGGTAAGAGCGCAAGCCAATTTCAAAATCGCGCTTTTGGTGGTCGATTCCCAGGACGTAATTCGCTGGAAGCGGAACCGGAAGGCGGCCCACCGCGATATCGGCAAACCGATTTTGAGTGGACGGCCCCGGCGCCGCAGTGGCGTTGTGTCCGGAGAGCGCACGGCTCAGGAAGCGGTAGCTTTTTAACGGCAGCAACGTCCCTTCAAACCCATATCCAAGATTGATGACGAACAGACTTAGGGCCAACATCATCACGAGTTGCTTCACTTCGCGTACGCCGTTCCCGGTCCTCGAGAGGCACCACCACAGCCACACTGCCGGCCAGAGAGCGTAGAGCAGGATAAACGTTGTCTTACACAGTTGCGCAAGACCAAGCGTAAGCCCGGCAGCGTAGGCACCCTCCCAACTGCGCGCGCGCAGCCATCGCCAAAACATGTAACACGTAAGAACACCCAAAGCGGTCGCCCCAAGGTCTGGCGTGATCATCTGCGCATGGGCCAGTATGTTGGGCGAAAAGCACCATAGTACCACGGACATCAAGCCAGCCGCGGGCCCGTACAGGTCGCGGGCCCAACGAAAGCATATGTACGCGCCCAAACAACTAAACGGAGCGCAAGCCCACCGAGCGATGGTAAAAAACGAAAACGCACGACTCCCATGCATCTCAATCAATCGCGCGCCACAGTTGAATTCCGGGCGGTTACCTGATAGGATGGCACGCTCCTCCCATTCGTTCCTCGTTTCCATACAGACCACAGGCGCAGTCGCAATCAGCCGGACTAGAGGCGGATTGACACAATATAGTGTAAAGCACCCCGATCGCCAATGGCTGACACCCGCCGCCAAGTGGCCTACCTCGTCCAGCGACGGGCTGTGCTTCGTCGCCCCGTACAGAATCAACCCCAGATGTATGAACACCATGACACCGGCGGTTATTCGGACAACTCCCCCCGTAGACATTTTCATCGCCGCCCTCATCCTCCCCGTGTTCGGCCGCGCAAATACGCCGCAACGCCGAGGACCGCAAGGGCGACGATTGAGATCACCGCCAATGCGCCACGCGCCACTGCACTTAGACCCCGTTGATCTTTACGGGCTTCGTCCACCAAATATTTGCGGCCCTCCTTGGCGAGGTCACGAAGGGCGTCGAGGCCATCCCCTGGAACCTCATACGTCTTGTTCGTTGCCATGTCCAGAACATAGCTCCCCGCCGGCAGTGTCGCCCGGAAATCGTCGTCGGTGGCTTCGTTAATGCCAATATGCGATACCCGGAGCGATGCTTCAGCATATACCTTATTCCAATACTCTTTGGGATTATACAACTCGGCGAATGTCTCACGGTGCCAGCGCCTGGGTACCCAGAGCCCAGCCGACTCCACAAAGTCTGACAGCGTATCTCGGTACACGAGCGCCATATCCTCTGGTCCGTAGTACAGTTCCCTACGTCGGAATGCGAAGCCGATATTTGGGTCTACCCATAGCTTATCGTAGCCCTCGGCAAGCAACACGTGGCACCACGCCGAATCGACCAGTTCCAAATCGGCCTGTACACGATAGTGGGCGTTGGCGCCGAACGGGGTGGGCCGCAGACAGTGCGGGTAGAACCAAGCGTTGTCATAGTTGGCTCGGTCGCGATCGGTTATGGCGATGCCAAGCGCCACTTCGGCATATAATTCCCCTGCCTCGCAGGCTCGATTCTTCCCTGGCGTGAGCATTGCGATCGACCCCGGTGAGAACTCGATGCTTTGCTCGCCATCGAAGATTACGGTCGTTGGTGGCCGCTGATGGCTGCGACCGCGCGGCGCCTTAGGCGCGGTTGGTTCAATATACAGCCGTCGCCGCTCGCCATCCATGACGAACAGCACCCGGTAGGGGTCAAGCGCAAGCGCGTCGGGCCGCTCTTTGTGTGCGGGGAGCTCTATTAACTGGCGAAACGAGACATCGTACTCGACCCGAAGGTTCTTTATTTTCCGTGCCCTCTCCGACGCCGCTCGGTATATGTCAGCCTGGGTAAATGTCGCCTTGAGTGCCGGCTCGACTGCCATCGCGTGCGGTACAGCGGCCGATATGACGAGCGCGACCCCGAAATGCGCATGAACCAGTAATCGCGTCAGATACGGCAGCGCGCCCCAGGGACGCGCCCTTCGCCGCCGGCATGCTACGAAGAACATAAACGCCTCATTTGGTAGATTGATCCGAACTGTCTTCTACGTTTGTGATGTTGCCGTCGCCGCCGTGGAGGGCCGGATGTGTTTGGCCCACAGATTCGGAAACCACATTCGAAGTGCGTTCAGCGCGTGCGTGTATGCGCTAAAGTGCCCTTCGAATCCTGCCGGCGATTCTTGTAGGAGAATGTCGCGCAAATAGTCGCAGCCGCGCAGCACCATGTCTGCATCTACCTTAACCTCTGGCGGCACCGCCGCAAGCCATTCTAAGGTATGTGCCGTCACGGTCATCCCTTCTATGCGCGATGGTTCAGCGATGCATCGCGCAACGTCGTCACTCCAGCCGGCCGACCAAGCGCCCGCGGAACTCTGCGTCCGGCGCAGCACTCCCGATACCTCGTTAAGACGAGCGATCGCGCGGCGGCGTACGGCCGGACTGAGGAGTGCTGTCTGACTGTCGGCGTTCAACAACGCGGCCACGCCGAAGTTAATGTGCGTACCGTAACACGAGGCCCCCCGCGTATCAGAGGTCATCAAAAAGTCGCATACGTCATCAAACGCGAAGCGCTCGCCGAACTTGTTTTCCCAGCCGCCCACATTAGGTGCATAAAGCGCCACGGCGATCACCGCCCATACCACCTCGTCGTCCAGCGTAAAGCTCCAGAGACAATAGCGCAGTGCTTCCGATAACGCGACGTCCCGTCCGTGAACCTTGAAGGCGCTGGCGGACGGCGTCCCAAGCATAGCCAACACAGAAAGCGTTTTATGGGGGTGCGGATCCGCCGGTCGCAGATCTGTATTGTAGAGCGCACGCGGGACGACCGCGAGTTTTAGTCCCTGGTCCGTCAATTGGTGAAACGTCCCCGCGGGGAAGTGTTGCTGCATCGAGTCGCTGTCGAAGACCATCCTAAGTACACGCCGGCCGGACCACGTAGCGCTCTCGCCGAAGCCAGCATTGCCCCAAAGCCGGAGCCCATGTATCAACTCTGGCCACTGCGGCGACGGAGGCAACTGTAGACGCCTAATTGCTGACACGAGCGCGTCGTCATCAGTCCGCGAAAAGGCGCGTCTATTTGGAGTCAACGCCAAAGGCACTGCTCTGAGCGCGGGCAACGCGTCCTTTCGTAACTCCGCGATAGGTGACGGCGTTCCCCAGGTTGAGAATAGGATCACGGCGGATGCCAGGGCAAGCGATAACGCGGCTACGGCACGTCGAACTGACTTTAATGGCATTGGCAAATCCTCGGGGTGCGTGAGGCTATAGGACGCGTAATTTCTGGAAGATCCAAGGCTAGAGGACTGTGATGGGCGCTTTTACGGTGGCGGGCCGAGCGCATAGGCGTCCAAGCGAAGCGTATGTTCCGCGGTGCCCAAGCGATATCGAATTGCAAATTCACCTTTTCCTGGGCGCCAGTCACCCTGCGATTGCAATGGCACAGTTACCGAACGGCGGTAGTACTGGCCGTCACTAATTGGCGGATCAACCTCTG
This sequence comes from Pirellulales bacterium, assembly GCA_035533075.1. NCBI lineage: Bacteria > Pseudomonadati > Planctomycetota > Planctomycetia > Pirellulales > Pirellulales bacterium. The sequence continues at coordinate 21,808 of DATLUO010000193.1, forward strand.
AACGGGAGATTACTGCGGCGACCCATGGGAAAGGCGACTCCACAGAAAGTAGCTGGAGGTCTGCGTCGCGAACCACGGACATCAGATATAATCTGAGCGGCGGCGGTTGAAGCGAGTTGGAAACGCCCCGGATTACGATTGGTCCGGATATCGAGTCAAGCCCTTCGAAGAAACCGGCGAGCGTAAACTTGTGCGTTTCTGGCGCGTTGTCATCGCCCGGTGTCGCCAAGGGCGCGGCGGTTACAATGAGAAATTCTGCCACGTGGCCCGAGTGCTTGACGATCTCCGTCGACAATCCTAGCGTGAGTGTGCCATCAGCCCATGGCTCAAGGACTTCCGGCGGAGCGAGGCGTGAATTCACGCAACCGCAAGTCGCTCGGCCGCGCGAAAGGCGAATTGGATGGTCCGTGACGTTGCGAAATCGAAACTGGTGCTCTGCCCTGATCCCGCGCGTGAGAACGCCGAAATCATTTGTCGCCGGGTCCAGTTCTTCGAGGAGGAACTTCGGCGGCGCGGAAGGTGCGAGCGATGGCCGGCCAACAAGGCTACGAAACATGTCGGAAAATAAGAACGCCCCGGCGCTAGTTGAAAGGATAAGCGAAACAATTATGATAATGCGCGACATCGGACGGACGAGAATAAAATGTGCTATGGGCCGCGCTTAGCGCGTCTTCGCCTACGAATAAGGAAAAGTGCAAGAAACCCAAGAACGAACGAACCGGCAAGGAACGTCAGATGCGATTGGCCGCGCGTATGCGGGACGAGAAAGTACCCGCTCGCCGCGCGCGTGAACTCCCGGCGGTTATACTCGCCGATTGAACGTGCGTTCGAGTCATATGCTGTCACTGAGTGGCCTCCCACCCGGAGCACCACCACGTAGTGCGCGTCGGGCCAGATATCCGAAGACTCAAGATGCGCGATTGCGGGCAATGGCAGTCGATTTAGGGATGCAGGCTTGCACAACACCGCGTCAAGCGGCAGGCCGAGTGTCCGAGCCGCCGTTTTCAGGTCGAGCAGCGATGCGCCTCGGTCAGCGGCGGGGAGCATTCGCATAACCTCTTCGACCGTGTGCGGTCGATCTAGCAGAAGCAGCAAATACACCAGCGAATAAGCGCCACAAAGCTTGAAGCCTCCAGAGCGTTGGCTGGCGCTGTACTTGTCTGCCGACTTGCGCAATTTAGTTGAGAGCTCGGAGGGTGTGCCGGCGATAGGGTCCGGCACCGCAGCGATAAGATGGGGCTCAACGACCGCAATCAGAACGACGAGTACCGAGAAGACGATTGCTTTAGGCGCAACGGGAACCATCGGCTGCACTCCGGCGACTCAGCGTCCGTACGGTTCATTGCTCGTCCCTTCTGGATTTGTGGCGGTGTGTCAAGCTATAGCTCGCGCAGATTCCGTCTCGCATACCAAACAGGCAGCCGGCCGACAAGCATCGAGTAATGCATAGCCCAGAAGGCGTTCGATATTGAACAGTTCCGCGCGAATACCAGATGGCAGATGCGCGGTTATCGCCGCAATCTTCCTCGTACAGAACTCCGCAGTACCTTATAATCACGGCGGCGCGCTCCTCAGCCAGGCCGGACGGCGCTGTCAGGTTCCTCCTCCACCGCCGCCACCGGCTGCACAGTTTGAAGCTGCCGTTGCCTGGTCGTTGCCGCAGGGTGGCTGCGGCGCCTTGGTTCCGCTGCAATTGCATCCCCAGATGAGGCCGGGTGTACAGTTAGCCTGCCCAGGCGGCGCGCAAACGGGAGGGGGGTTGACCACCGCCTGTAATAGGAGTCCGGCGTTGTAAATCGGCCGAGCCACCGTGCAGTCATAGGGGCACTGGCCGGTTCCGCACGCTCCTCCCGTCGGCGGTGGACATAGACCACTGGCAACATTGCGTGTGCAAAAATTTGCAGTCGTCCCGCTGTTGCTGATCCCGCAGCCCATATAGCTCTGCGCGCCGCTGATGCGTGCGGCATCGCTATCGCTCACAACCGAAACACCGGTCCCCGCGGACGACGCCCAAGTTAGAACAGCAAGCACCACAGCGGATAAAAGTAGCAGTGCGCCTGGCAACGCTCGCATCAACACTCTCATAGTATTCTCCTTTTAAGTAAAAAACTACGCGGAACCGAGTAGGGCCTTCGCCAATTCGTCACACTCCAACGCATCGCGGGTGGCATTGGCGTAAATACGCAATCGAAATATGGTCTTGTCGTCCCTGTCCAAGCCCTCCAGCTCTAAATCGAGTTCGCCCGCCGCCTCCTCACGGCGGAAATCGACCCAGATCAACATCTGCGTGCGCTCGCCCGGCGCAAGCTCGTCCGAGCAAAGCCAAGCGTGAAGGCAATCGCAACTTGGTCTGAAACGCGCGATACGCGCTCTGGCTGGCCCGCGATTAGTCAAGCATACGGTTTCGTGCGCAAATCCATTCGGCGCCACCAACCCCAAATCAACGGTCTCAGGCAATGCGATGAAACTGAGAAGACGTGACCTGCCGTCTTGTGATCGCTCGTGCGGTTCGTGCGGTGCATTTGGCTGGCGAGTTGAAGCGAGCCCCGCCGCTGACTGAGCATCAACCGCCGAAGCAATGGCGCGAGGATGCGGAGGATGTGAGGCAGGTCGTGCCCGTGTCCCAAGCTGCAAACCGTCAGCGCCCATATCTGCGATCGCTGTGTTGTGCGAAGGAATAGGGGGCTGGCTGCGCTGTTGAGATGAGGTGGCTCCAAGAGATGTGCGACCGCCTAACAGGATCGGGGCCGCGTAGTGCCACGATGCGATGCATAGAGCAATGAGAGCCACCGCAAAGGTCACCGAGCCGACAATCGATGCGCGGGCGAGGCCGACGCCCTTTAACAATTTGTCGGCAATCATATATGAACCCTTCGGACATTCATCCAATGTACTGTCTTGCACCTGCTGATTCTCAGCTGCACTTGTCGTTCATGGCCCCGAGGCCGCGGTGCCGGAACGGCGATGGGCTCTGCCGGCTCTGCCAGCGGCCGCTTCCGTCTTTTCGACTCCTAATTCATCCGCCAAGCGAACCGTCCGTAAAGCTATGCGGTGTCGGACGCGTCAGCAAGGGGTTTCTCGGCTTTTTAATGCCCCAGTCGGCCCTAGGGCGCTCCGGGGCGCGCTCACCGTTGCGGTGGTTTGGGAAACGACCAACGAAATTGACGCCCCTTGGCGGCGGACGAGAAGTGGATGCGGGCGTCCTTCTGGCCGTGGTTGAGGTGGTCGAGCAGCCGACGAAGGTAGTGGCTGCGCTCCGACGGCGGCATGTCGGCGAATGGGTTGTCGATTGGGTTCTTCCATTCCGCGGCCACGCACGCGTCGACGATAGCCTGCTGCGTCTCTGCGATCTCGGGTAGGTGCTTGACCAGCATTCCACCCAGGGTGAGATCGCGGCTGGCCGCGTCCCAATGAGGCTTTTGCTCGGCTCCGTCGGTCGGGCGCTGAAGAAGGTTGCAGACCCGCAGTGCGTAACGCAGGCCGGCCGCCGACAAAACAAAGCAAGTCCGCGCGGCGGGGTTCATCGCACCGGCACGCCGGAAAGTTCGCTTGCGGGCGCCGTTGCGGGTTATCTCGACGCGGTGCTCGACGAGTCCCTCGTTGATCATCAGGCGCAGGTCGGCGTTAGTCAGGCCGTCGTGGTTGTGCAAGACTTCGATCGGTACCGCCAATTGCCAGACATCGATTGCCGCCGCATGTGCTTCGGAGGAGGACTCAGCGAGCCGGCAAACTCCGCGCAATCGCCGCAACAGACCAACGTCGAACGAGTTGTTCATGGCGAACCCCTGGGGTGTTCCTGGCCAACTCCCCGTGCCGATGGAAGTGAGTGCGGCACGCGGACCCCCCGTTTATAATGTCGCGCGGGCCGCAAAGCAAGCCTGTTCGAGGGGGCGCCGGAAGGTCCTCGCGCGGCACACCGAGCGACGACCGCCGCCACCGGGCGAGCGTTTAGCAACCAAGGCGCTTGCTTGCGCGTCGAGGGCCTGGTATCGTCAGCCCGACGGCAAAGGAGAAGCTCTCGTGCCTGTTTTTGAGGCATTGCGATCGAATCCGAAACGCGGCCGGCAGCAGCAGGCTGTGCGTCGGCCGCTACGTTCGAGCCGCTGGGCGGTCGGCCTACTGGTGTCGCTGGCGGGCTGCTATCAGCCGTCGGACAGCGAGTTGTTTCGCGCGGCGGCAGAAGCCGCCGTTCGGGGCGAGACCGATACCATCGACGTCGGCGATCACGGAGACATCCGCGATCGAGATCTGGACGCGTTGCGAAAGGCCATCGGGCTGCGAAACCTGCGGCTGGACAACACGCGCGTGACCGATGCCGGCCTGCGGTGCCTTAGCGACCTGCAAGCGATTCAGTGGCTTTCGTTGAGCAACACGCGCGTCAGCGACGCGGGCGTCAAGCAATTGAAAACCCTCACGTCGCTGCAGTTTCTGCGGCTCGACGGCGATCGTGTCTCGGACCACTGCCTGAGCGATTTGGCGGCCGTGCCCGCGCTGCGCGAGCTGTCGCTTTGGAAAACCGCAATGACCGACGACGGTCTTGAGGCCATCGGACGAATGCCTCAGATCCGCCGACTGAGCCTGGATGAGACGCAGATCAGCGACGCGGGCCTGAAGCACCTGTACGGGCTTTCGTCGCTGGAATATCTTTCGGTGTGGGGAACGAAGGTGACCGAGCGCGGCGTCGAACGACTCCGCGCGGCGCTGCCGGATCTGCAGATAAATCGGTGAGCTGGTGGAATCGGTCGATAAAGAACGCCGCGCGATATTCGGGCCGCGCACCGCGATGAGACGCTCAGCAGTCGGGATTTGTGCTTGCCTGACCATCGCGGCCTCGGTGGCGGCCTGGATGATTTGGAATCCGGGCCCGAGCGAAGCGCAGCGGAACGGCGAGGGTTTCGCGCTGGCCGCGCGCACGGCGCCGCTCACGCCGCAGGAACAGTTAAAAAGATTCCGCTTGCCGCCGGGGTTCAAGATCGAGCTTGTGGCCGCTGAACCGGAAGTGCCCAAGCCGATCAACCTAAGCTTCGACGCGCGAGGAAGGCTTTACGTAACTTGCTCCACCGGCTACCCGATTCGTGCGGCAACGCACGAAGCTAAAGACAAAATCGTCGTCCTAAGCGACGGCGACGGCGATGGCCAGTTTGATCGTCAGCGCACGCTGGTGGACGGACTCAATATCCCGATCGGTGTAGCCGCCGCGGAACAGGGGGTGGTTTTTTACAGCATTCCGGAGATCCATCGTTGGACCGGCGACGTCGAAGATCCGAAGGCGGGAACGAATGCTGTGCTACACGGCACCTTCGGTTGCCAGGACACGCATGGCATGGTGAGCTCGTGTACGCCCTGGATCGATGGCTGGATCTACGCCTGCCACGGGTTCGCGAACGTCTCGACCGTGGCGTTCCCGGACGGCCGCGCGATCACGTTCCGCGGGGGCAACACCTTTCGCATGCGGGCGGACGGAAGCGACGTGGAGTATTTCACTCATGGTCAGGTGAATCCCTTTGGCCTGACGTTCGACCCTTTGGGAAACCTGTTTTCGGCCGACTCGACGACCTTGCCCGCCTATCAGCTTTTGCGAGGCGCGTCGTACCCCAGCGCCGAGGGCGGCGGCTTCGACGGGCTGGGTCCGGGACCGGCGATGATGAATCACCTGCACGGCTCGACGTGCATCGCGGGCATCGTCTACTACGCCGCCGACGCTTTTCCGGCGGAATATCGCGACACGCTTTTCATCGGCAACCCGGTCACCGGCCGCGTCAATCACGACCGGCTCGAGCGGCACGGCACGACGATGCTGGCGATCGAGCAGCCGGATTTTTTGACCTGCAGCGACCCCTGGTTTCGCCCGGTCGATTTGAAACTTGGTCCCGACGGCGCTCTGTACGTCGCCGATTTCTACAATGCGGTGATCGGGCACGTCGAACTGCCGCTGACACACCCGGCGCGCGATCACGGGCGAGGGCGGATATGGCGGATCAGCTCGACCTCGGACCGCGCGCAGCGGCTTCGTACTCCGGATATGGATGGGGCACCGGTGGAGGAACTGGTTTCGTTGCTTTCCGACGCCAACTTGACGGTCCGCGTGCTGGCAACCGAAGCGTTGGTGGCCCGAGGCTGGTGTCCTGAAGAGAAGGATCTCGCGGCCGACGATCGAGCGTGGAGCGACTGGCGGCGCGCTCATCTGCTCTGGTTGCGCGAACGGCTGGCGCCCGGCGGGCTTTCGCCGGAAGTCGTCGACCGGCTGGCGCACGATCCCGCCGCCTGCGTGCGCGTGCATTTAATGAAAGCCCTGGCCGAGCGCGCGGACTGGGGGCCGACGGGCGGACCGCCGGACCGAGATGACGTTGCGTCGTTGGTGCGCCGCCGACTGTCCGACCGCGACCCGTTCGTCCGCCGTGCCGCGGCGGAAGCTTTGGGGCGGCACGCCCACATCGCCAACGTGAAGCCACTTCTGGATCTGTGGCGCGAGGTTCCGGCCGACGACACGCATTTAGCACACGTCGTGGCGATGGCCGTGCGCGATCATTTCGTGTTCCTTCCCGGTCTCTATGCAAAGTTGGACGATTCGATAACCGCCGACCCGGAAAACGAGCGCCTGCTGATGCAGGCCAATCTGGCCGCCCCCGGCGCCGTCGCCGTCGAGCGGCAGATCGACTTTCTGCGTCGCGGCCGAGTTGGGCCCGGCGATTTCCAGCGTTTTATCGAAGGTTTGCTACCGGCTGTTTCACAATTGCAGCTTATGGATCTTTGCGCGGTCCTCAACCAGGTGTCGGAGGATCATGGGCTTCTCGAACAGGCCAAGTCACTGGAACTCTTGCGGGGGGCCGCGCAAATAAGGGCGATTCGGCTGCCGGATTCGACTTACCAATGGTGCGAGAGCGTCGTCATGGCGTTGTTCCGCGGACAAGCGCAAGATGTGGCCGCGGCGATCGAATTAGCAGGGCGTTACGAACTGTCCGCGGCCTACCCCGCGTTGCTGCGGCTCGCTTCGCGCGATTCCCCGTTGCCCGAGCTGCGGGCCAAGGCGCTCGCCGCTGCGATGACGGTCGATTTCGAGCGTTCACTGCCGCTGGCATTGGAAATCATCGACGCCCCGGAGCAGACCCTCCTGGCGCGGCAGGCGGCGGTGCGCGCGTTGGGGGCCGCCAACCGTGAATCGGGACGGGAAGAACTCGCGCGGCGGCTCAATATCGAGCCCTTCGGTCTGGCCGCCGAAATCGCGGCTGAGTTGGCCGGCGATCGGCTGGGAGCGAAGAAACTGTTGGCAGCCGTCGAGGAGTCGTCAGCACCGGCGCGGCTTTTGGACGAGGTCCTGGTGAGCGAACGGTTGAAACGGACTGCGCCTGCGGAGGAGCGCGTCCCTCATGATCAGCGAAAAGCGACCGCGGACGCTAGAGAGGTTGCGCGGCTCGTCGAATTCCGGCGCAACGCGTTCCTGCAAGCTAAGCCCGATGCGGCTTCGGGCCAGCGAATCTTCAGCAGGCTCTGCGGCCAATGCCATGCGGTCGGCGGCCGAGGCGGCACGGTTGGCCCGGCGTTGGACGCGATCGGCAATCGCGGCGTGGAGCGCCTGCTGGAAGACATTCTCGCGCCCAGCCGGAATATCGCGCCCGAGTTTCGAGCAAGTCTGGTGGCCTTGAGCGACGGAAGAACGGTCTTCGGGCGAATGGTCCGGCAGGACGCGCAAGGCATTGTACTCGCAGACGCCGAAGGAAAAGAGAACTGGTTTCCCGCCACCGACGTTGACGAGCTTTGGCCCAGCGCTGTCTCCGTGATGCCCGCCAACATGGCCGACTCGATAGCCGAATCGGATTTCAATGATCTGCTTGGTTTTCTGTTGAGCCAACGCGCCAAGTGACTCGGCGGCCAAGCTGCGTGCAGCCGATCACCTCGGGCCGTTCCGCGCGCGTCCAAACGAAGACGTTGCCCGACCAGTCGTCGTCGCTCGACCATCGCAGGACCGGCTCTTTTACGAGTTCGAGCGGATGGCCGTCGGAGGTCGAGAAATTGCACTTTTCCGCATCCTCGCGATACGCTTCGCGCAGCGGGTCGCCGGCGGCGGGCTTGGCCGGTTCAGCGGCGATGGCGTTCAGCCACAACGCGACGAGGCCGCCTTGGATCTTGGCTCGGATCTGAGATAATGAAATAGAGATGGATGTGGGCGAAGACCCAAAACCCGGTCCCTGCGGTGAACATAACGAACCTCGGATGAACCTAAGCGTAGCGCAGCCGATCTTCTTTTGCAACCTGCCGTGTGCTTTATGACCCGCGCCTTTCGATTCAACCCTGTCAAGACGATTCAAGCCGTTGCTTTTTTGCTGCGTCGAGAGCCGGCCCGCCGAATGAACTACATGCGACTGCTAAAGATTCTCTATTTTGGACCAAGACGATGAATTTGCGATTTACCCTAGCGGCGTCAACCAGCATCCTACTCGCGTCTGCGGCCGTGGCCTCGGCCAAAGTGTCGCGCGTTTGGAACGACCTTTCGCCCGGCCCGCGAGTGATCCGCTACGACGCGGATAAAGACGAGCTGCTCCATTACAACTCGATTTTCTCGACGGTGATGGCCGGTCGCCGGCCCGGTGGCGAGCACTCCTATTCCGGCAACCGACTGGGGGCCTTTCAGTATCATGGCAAGCGTGGCACCGGCGGCCTCTACGACGCGCTGGAGGATTACAAGAACAAGCTGAACTCGCGGAATTATCAGTATCGCCGCGGCAAGGCGTGGTAGATCGGGCTTTCCAGCCTGACGGCGGTCAAACCGGCAGTTCTTATACCGGCGGAGCAAGCCACGAAGCGGCAATCGCGTCCGTCAGGCTGGAAAGCCTGACCTACATATTCGTCGGCTCATCGGCCACGTTCGGCTCGACCAGCGCATCGAGCGCCGCGGCCAGCACCGCATGGTGCTCGCGGCAGAGTGCATAGACGCGGCAAATACGCGAGGCCAGCGGCAACTGGCGAAAGAGTTCGCTGGTCGTCAGCTCGCGGATTTCGTCGCGGCCGGGGTCGTATAAAAAGTTCTGGCCCGCCGCCGGCCCTTGCGTGCCGGGCCGATGCACGTGCCGCGCCAGGTCGACGCGCAACGGCAGCTCGCGGAGCTCCGCCGGCAATTGCGCCCGCAGCGCCCGTTCGACGAACGCCGCCTGGCTGAAGATGCTGCTCGATTCCGCCACGCCGGGCGAAAAGAACAACGTCCGCTCGCACGCCATTTTCCAGCGGACCCTGCGCGCCAAAAGGTCGCGCCAACGCTGGCCCAGGTCGCGTTGCGCCGCATCGCTCGATTCCGCCCAGCGGGCCACGTCGATCAACAGCGACCATTCCGTGAACCGCTGATACTCGTCGAGATGCTCCAGTGGATTGCCGGGGAAGAGCAACTCGCGGCTGTCGGCAAACAGGTCGGCCAGATCGAGGTCGATGGCCCGCACCGTGCGGTGAAAATAGAGCGAGCGGAACAGCTCCGCCCGCACGCCGATGAAGCGGACCAGTTCCGGCAGCCCACGGGCATGGACCGTCAGTCCCCGCTCGCTGAAAAAACTGTAGTGCAACAGCCGCTGGAGATCGAAGGCCCGCAGGTTGTAGCCCGACATATAGGCGTCGCGGAGCACGAAATCCATGTTGTCGATCGTGTAAAGTCCACTGAACAGGTTGCGCAGGTGCCGCAGCCACACGGGTGCGGACGGTTCGCCCGCGCGCGGCCGGGTGATGAGATAAGCGATTGCGTCCGGCTCGATCTGTTCGCCGTCGGCCAGCCGGCTGTTCGGATTGCGCCGCACGCCGCGGAGCAGGTCACCGAGCTGTTCGCGGATGATCGTGCTGCCCAAGGTTTCGTGCGTCAGCCCGAATTGCGACAAAAAGTGCTCGTCGAAGAAGTGGCCGAACGGCCCGTGCCCAATGTCGTGCAACAGCGCCGCCAGCCGCATCAAGGTCTCGACATAGCCACGGCTGGGCACATCGGGGCAAACCTCGGCCAGGCTGTCGTAGAGCGCCGCCACCGCGCGGCTGGCCAAGTGCATGACGCCAAGCACGTGCTGGAAGCGTGTATGTTCGGCCGAGGGAAAGACCCACCAGGCGGTTTGCAACTGATGGATCTGTCGCAGCCGCTGCACCCAGGGGTGGTCGATCAGATCGCGTTCGGCCGTTTCGCCGGCCGCGGCGCCGCGGTTGGTAAAGGCGATATAGCCGTGGATCGGGTCGTGGCTGAGGGCTTCGAGCTGATAATCTCGCATGCGGGAATTATGGCCGCTAGAGCGTGGCGGTCCAAGTCAACGCCGCCCATGCTTGACATGCGTCGAACGATAGGCTTTGCTCTTGCTCACGGGGACGACCTCCTAAAAACAGAGTTCGAAGGTGTATGAACAGCAAAGAGTCGATGCTCGATGCCATTCGCCGGCACTGCCCCGCCGAAGCGCCGCTGCCCGATCTCGACCGGGAGTGGGTCCGCTACGACGATCCGCGGCAGCAGTTTGCCGCGACACTGGAATCGGTGGGGGGGCGGTGCGTCATGGCCGGCGACGCCGACCAGATCAACGCGGAGTTGGCGGCGATGCCGGCCTGGCAGCAGGCAAAGCAGACGGTTTCGCTGTTGCCCGGCGTCGGTCCCGGAAACGTCGATCTGAACGCGCTCGCCGGTCCGCACGAACTGGAAGCGCTCGATTTCGCCATCTTGCCGGGCGAATTTGCCGTGGCCGAGAATGCCGCGGTGTGGGTCACGGACGAAGCCGTGAAGCATCGCGTGGTGTACTTCATCGCCCAACACGTGGCCTTGGTGGTGCCGGCCGCGGCGGTGCTCGACAACATGCACCAGGCCTACCAGCGGATGACGTTTACCGGCCCGCGTTTTGGCACGTTCATTTCCGGCCCCTCGAAAACGGCCGACATCGAGCAGTCGCTGGTGATCGGGGCGCACGGCGCCCGCTCGCTGACGGTGTTCTTGTTGCAAGGATGAAGCGATGGCAGACCGGACCGCCTTTCGTCCCGACCTAGTAGCAGCCGATGTCTACCTTGCCGCCGGGGCGCAGGTCGTGGGCGATGTGACGATCGGACCGGAGTCGAGTGTGTGGTTCAATGCGGTCATCCGCGGCGACACGGAGTCGGTCCGCATCGGCCGTGGCACGAACATCCAAGACAACTGCGTGCTGCACGCCGATCCGGGCTTTCCCTGCACTCTCGGCGACGGCGTCACGGTCGGGCACACGGCGGTGGTGCATGGCGCGGCGATCGGCGATAACGTGGTGATCGGGATGCACGCGGTGGTGATGAACGGCGCGCAGGTCGGCCGCGACAGCCTGGTGGCGGTGGGCGCCGTCGTCACCGAGGGTACGGTGATTCCGTCCGGCTCGCTCGTGATGGGCCTACCGGGCAAAGTCGTTCGCCCGTTGACGGCGGACGAGATCGAACGGAATCGGCTCAGCGCGGAGCATTATGTGGCCAGCGCGCGGATGTTCCGCAACGCCGCTATCAGCCCGGCACGACAAGCCGCCAACAACGGTGAACGCGGCGGTTCCGGAAATCCTCGGGCACCGTCTGGCGGCTGATCTCGCGAACGTTGACGCCGGCGAGCGCGGCCTCGTCGAGCTTGAAGCGCCGCGAGTTGGTCGAAAAATAAATCACTCCGCCCGGCGACATGAGCGCGATCAGCCGGGCGAGCAGCTCGGCATGGTCGTGCTGCACGTCCCAGATGTCGTCCGTCATTTTGCTGTTGGAAAACGTCGGCGGATCGACCACCGCCAGGTCGTACTCGGCGCCCGCGCGGTGATGCTTCAAAAAGCTCAACGCGTCATCGCGGACGAAACGATGTTCGCGGCCGGCCAATGAGTTGAGCTTCAGGTTCTCTTCGGCCCACTGAAGATAGGTGTTCGAGAGATCGACCGTGGTGGTCGCCGCGGCCCCGCCCGCCGCGGCGTAGACCGTGAACGAGCCCGTGTAGCCAAACAGGTTCAAGAACCGCTTGCCGGCCGCGGCGTCGCGGACCATCGAGCGCGTGATGCGATGGTCGAGAAACAGGCCGGTGTCGAGATAGTCGGATAGATTGACCCGGAACTGCAGGCCGCCTTCGTGTACCACGAACGTCTTGCCTTGTTCCGAGAAGCGATCGTACTGGCTCGTGCCGCGCTGCCGTTCGCGCCGCTTCATGAACACCTTGGCCTTGGGTACTTCCAGCGTTTCGGCCGCCGTCTTGGCCATCAGGTCGAGCCAGTCGGCGTGCCCGGCCGGCGACCGGTCGTGCGGCCGCTCGTACTCGGCCAGGTGCAGGCAGTCTTCATAACGATCGACCACCAGCGGTATTTCGGGCACATCGCGGTCATACAGCCGGTAACAGGTGATGCCCCGCTTCGTCGGCCAGCGGCGCAGATGCCTGGCCCGCGCCGTCAGCCGCCGGGCAAACAGATCGGCCTGTTCGTAAGCCTTGGTGGTCAAACCACCGAAGGCGGGCGCCCCCAATTTTGGATTTTGGATTTTGGATTTTGGATTGAGGCATTCGGTCTTTGGACTTGGGTCTTCGGCCTTGACCGCTTCGCCGACTCGCTTTTGCTGGCTGCCCTCTGTTTCATTCCTCGTTTCCAACTTCCAATTTGCAATTTGCAATTCGCAATTCGCAATTCCCCCCTCCCCTGAGCCGTCTCCCCCTTCTGAACTCTGAACCCTGAACCCTGAGCCCTCTCGCCCCGGCTTGGGTCCATAAAACTGGTAATACGTGCATTCGATGCGGCCGTTGTAGAGTTTGCGGCGTCGGTCGGCGGGCCGGCCGACGAGCGACTCGAATTCGGGAAAGGCCGTCAGGATGTAGTGCGACCAGGTCTTCAGCCGCCGCAGCACCAGCGGCATCGAGGCGTAAAGGGCCTCGAGGTCGTCGGTGTCGCCCATCCGCTCGCCGTAGGGCGGATTGCAGATCACGCAGCCGTGCTCCTTCTTGCTGGTCAGATCGCGGAAATCGCGCTGCTGAAAATGAATGTCGTCGGCCACGCCGGCCTGCGCGGCATGATAGCGGGCCAGGCTCAGCACCGCTTCGTCGACGTCGGTGCCGATGATCTTCAGCGGCAAATCGGGCTTCGCCAGATCGCGCGCCTCGCGCCGCGCGTCTTCCCAGAGCCGCGTGGAAATTGCCGGCCAACTCTCGGCGGCGAACTGCCGGTGGATGCCGGGTGCCAGGTTGCGGCCGATCAGCGCGGCTTCGATCGGAATGGTGCCGGAGCCGCAGAACGGATCGACCAGCGGACGGTCGGGCTTCCAGAAACTCAACAGCACCAGCGCCGCCGACAGCGTCTCCTTGAGCTGCGCTTCAGCCACCAGCCTCCGATAGCCCCGCTTGTGCAGCCCGGTGCCGCTGGTGTCGAGCGTCAGAGTGGCCCGGTCGTCGAGCAGTGCGACCTCGACCGTGTATTGCGGTCCCGTTTCGGCCAACACGTCGGTGCGATGCGCCTTACGGAGCTTCTCGACAATCGCTTTCTTCACGATCTTCTGGCAGGCCGGCACACTGGAAAGTTGCGAATTGACCGAGCGGCCGTTGACCGGAAAGGCGGCGTCAGATCCGATCCACGCTTCCCAGGGCAGCTCGAATGTGCGGTCGAAGAGCTGGCCGAAATCGGTGGCCTCGAACGAGCCGATCTCGATGAGCACACGATCGGCCGTGCGCAGCCAGAGGTTGGCGCGGCAGACGGCCGCCTCGTCGCCGGCAAAGACGATGCGGCCGGTCTGCGGAATCTTGGTTTCGTAGCCGAGCGACTTAAGCTCGCGCGCCACGATGGCTTCGACGCCGACGGTAGAAGTGGCAATGAGCTGCATGGCGGACATGGGTAGAATCGCATGGAAGTGGTCTAAGGCGGCCCGCCGGTCAGGCAAGCCACGCGCAACTTGGCGCTGCGCGAACGCGGGTTCCGGGCAACCTCCTCGGCCGACGGTCGGAGCGGTTTGCGCGTGAGCACGTCGTATCGAGCGTCGTCGCGGAAGGCCGTCTTCACCAGCCGGTCTTCCAGCGAGTGAAAGCTGATCACGGCCACGCGACCGCCAGCCGCGACGCAATTCGGCAGATGCGCCAGCGCCCGTTCGAGCGAGACAAGCTCCTCGTTGACGGCAATCCGCAGCGCCTGGAACGTGCGCGTGGCCGGGTCGATCGCAGGCGCGCGCGCCCGCGGCACGCAGCCCCGCACCAGCCGGGCAAGGTGTTCGGCCGTGCGGACCGGTCCGCTCGCGCGCCGCTCGACGATGCGGCGCGCGATGCGGCGACTGAACCGCTCTTCGCCGTAGCGATAGATCAGGTCGGCCAGCTCCCTTTCGCCCAGCCGGTCGAGCAGCTTCCAAGCGGGCTCGCCGACCGTGACGTCGAACCGCAGGTCGAGCGTCCCGGCAGAATCGAAGCTGAAGCCGCGCTCGCCGTCGGCGAGTTGCTCGCTCGACAGTCCCAAGTCGAGCACGACGCCATCGACCGACTTCAGGCCGAGTTGCCCGAGTACCTGCGGAAGTTCGGCGAAGTTCGCGTGTACCAGCTTCACCGGCAACCCGCTCAGGGCGCACTCGGCGGCGGCCAGCGCCGCGGGATCTCGATCGAAGGCCAGCACTTCACCCTCCGGCGCCACGAACTGGGCCAAGGCCCTGGTGTGCCCGCCGGCGCCCAGCGTGCCATCGACGAGCCTCATGCCCGGCCGCGGCGCCAACCAGCTTACTACTTCATCGAGCATGACCGGCACGTGCGCCATACTGGCATCCTAGCACAGTCCGCGTCGTCGGCCATCGAGTACGCCTCCGCGCCGAAATCAAGCTCCGGAGGAGTTCCCTCGCGCGGGCGAAACTTGGCCCTGGAACTCGCTCGGGTTCTCGTCATTGGGGATACCCTTGACCTCCTCAACGATGGGTTGTGCGATGTACATGTCCGGCGTGAGCAAAATTGGCGATGGCCCGAGGTTGATGATCTCCAGCACCAGCCGGCCTTCGAAACCAGGATGCACGGTTGGCGCCGTGAAATGAATCAACAGGCCGCAGCGAGCTCGGCTGCTCTTGCCCTCGATCCGGGCCGCCAGGCAGGTGTCCGCGTTTTTGTCGATGGGCAGATGGACCCGTTCGTGAGTAATTCCAAGCACGAACTGATCGCGGTCCAGCTTGAATGGCGTGCGCTCTGAGATCACATATTTATCGGAATATCGCGAGATGTGCTCCGAAAGTTTGCCGGGCTGCGTGTGGTCGTAGACAAACACGCCTGCGTTCGGTATTGCAATCTCGTTGCCCAGGCGCAATTCGACCGTGTGGGTGTCGTAGGGGCAATGAATGCCGAGCGCCGGGAATCGCGGCAACGGCTCGGGGTCGATGATCAATCGCTTGTCGTCGAGCGCCTTGTGTAGTTCGACGTTGGAGAGGATCATTTCACGCGGGCTGGCGGGCTTTGGCACGGCGTAACTGATCGCGCCGGACGGTAATCGTCCGGCCGTTTTCCAGCGAGTGCTGCGGCAGTCGAACGAGGACAAGATCGCCTTGCTCTTGCATCACGTCGACACGCAGCCATCCGGCAACGGGGGTACCCGGCGAAGCGGCAGTGGGCATCTCTAAGTCGGAATCTTGAGCAAAAAGCGAAAAGCCTGACCCATCGTGAAGCATGCCTTGAACGGCAAATTCTCCAGTGAACTGACCGGGTGAGATCGAGCAGCGAAGCAAGGTCGTTTCCATGTTTGATGCCTTCCTGGCGGGATTGGGTTGGGACAGATGCCGATTATGAGCCGAAAACGGCAGATTGCAAGAGTCATCGGTTAGTCCGCCCAAAGCCGCGAATAAAAAAGCCGCCCCGAAAGGCGGCGGCCATTACCATTTCCTCCGTAGGTATTCTACCAAAGCGTCCAGTGCTGCTCCTCCCGCGTCCTTTCGCCACGCACGCGATACACTGAAAAAAGCGTGGCCGATGCCAGGTCGGCCAGCTCACTTCATCGAGCATGACCGGCACATGCACCATACTGGCATCCTAGCACAGTCCCATCCTACAATGAGTGTTGACGCGGAAACTAGCGAACCTGCGGAGCAATGTGGTGCCGAGCCTCACGGTCGAGAACTATGTCAAAGCGATCTTTCAGATCTGCTTTGCGCAATCAGGGCGGCCCGCCGCGACGGGCCAACTCGCCGCGGCATTGAACGTTTCGCCAGGGACGGTGACGAGCATGCTCAAGACGCTGAGCGAAAGCGGCCTGGCGACCTACGCTCCCTACGAGGGCGTGCGGCTGACGCCCGCCGGCAACGCGCTGGCATTGCGCGTAGTGCGCCGGCACCGGCTGATCGAGCTGTTCTTGGCCAAGACGCTCAACCTGGCGTGGGACGAAGTCCATGAGGAGGCGGAGCACATGGAACACGCGGTCAGCGACCGGCTGGTCGACCGCATCGAGGTCTATCTTGGCTATCCGCAGTTCGACCCCCACGGCGATCCGATTCCGCGGGCCGACGGCTCGATCGAGGCTTCGGCCAGCCGGACGTTGGCGCAGTGCCAAGCGGGCTTCCGCTTTCGCCTGGCGCGGGTGGTGGACCAGTCGCCTGAGTTTTTGCGGTTCCTGACCGATGCCGGTCTGCCGCTGGAAACGCGCGGCCAAGTGGTCGCCAACCGGCCTGACGCCGCGGTGATGACAGTCTCCGTCAACGGCCAAACCACCGAGCTGGGCCGCGAAGCCGCCGAGAATATCTTGGTTGCCCAGTCGGAAAGCTAATCGCCATGTTCTGCGGCGCTGCCGCCGAGCTTCCGTGCGCCGGCGCCCGCCTTTCCATAGGTGCCGCCCACGGCCGTCTCCAGCTTCGAGGGAGCGGCAAAGCTCGGCGGTTCGGGACCGATCAGCCGTCCACCTTCCTCGGACGGGCCGCCGATCAAGCTGCTGAGCCGTTCGCCCGTCTGGCCGCCGACGGACCCAAAGGCCGCGAACCCGTAACCATAAGCCCCGCCCGATCCGCTCCGCGAGCCGTAACCGTAGGGATTGTCGTAGCCGTAGCCGCCGTAGCCAAATCCGCTGCCGTAGCCATAGCGGATGCCAAATGGCGATCCGGAGTTAAACCAGGATCCCGAGCCGGGCATAGCGGTTCCCACGCCCGGACGCCGTCGCCGCGCCTGACTGCGGGGAATGCCGCCATACTCCGCCCACTCCTCGGCTTCCGCCTCCGCCCCAATTGCCGAGGTTGCCATTTCGACCTGCCCGGCCTCGGCGGTTCTCAACTGTGCCCGACCGGTCTGAAAACCACGATAAGCATTGAACCATTGGTTGAAGGCCGGCGAAGCAACGGGCTGGGCCGTTCGTCCCGGCGCCGGGGGCATTTCGCCGCCCACGTCGCCGGGCGCGGCCGCTTGACTCTGCATGGCGACAGCGGTCGCTTTCGTAATACGAGTTTCACCGCGTGGTTGATACGGCACCCAACGGGAGCCATTTCGCCACAGCCATTGCCCGTCGTCGGTTTGATACCACCAGTGCCGGTTGTAATAGCGGTAACGCCGATCGGTTGGCTGTTTGTTTTCCGACGCCGGGGGCGCTGCCGTCGCTGCGTCGCCCGCCGGCTCTTCCTGCGCGGCTGGTTCATCCGCAATGGTACGGCTGTCGTCCTGGACCTGCTCGTCGCCATCGAATCGGATCACGGCGATCGCTTCGCCTTGTTGAGCGAGCGCGGCCCCTCCGTACATCAGGAAAGCGCCCAGACCAACGCTAAACATTGCATGACGCATCGCGCTACCTCCTGATGAACAAAGACGAACGCCGTCGCAGAGTCCAGTTACCGCCCCTCAGTTAAACATCGGTCAGAACGGTCGAGCCAATTATATCGACTTCCAATCGGGAGTGGTAGTTTGGTAATCGGGGTAAGGTGGGGCAGGGTTCAGAGTTTTGGGGTTTGGGGTTTGGGGTTGGGGTTTCGGGGTTGGGATCTTTTGGTCTTGGGCAGGCAAAGCTTTCCCTCATCCCTCATCACTCATCCCTCATCCCTCATCCCTCATCCCTCATCCGAACCCTGAACCCTGAACCCTGAACCCTATGCTGAGGCAGCGCTCGCCGGCTCGCTTGTCCTACTTTACGTATCCTCGCGCGATCGGGCGCTGGCCGGCAAAGTGACCTTTTGCGGGGGCGGCAAATCCTGTATCTCAACGGCCCCTCATCTCTTGCCGTCCTCGCTCCCAGCATCCGGGCGCCTTCATGCCTCAAAAGACGATTCTCACCGCCGGTCCCTCGATCACGAAGAAAGAGATCGACTATGTTCTCGATGCCGTTACGTTCGGCTGGAATGACAACTGGAATGGCTACCTGAAACGCTTCGAGCAAGCCTTTGCCGACTATACCGCTACGCGTTTTGCGCTGAGCACATCGAGCTGCACCGGGGCTTTGCACCTGGCGCTGTTGGCGCTGGGCGTGGGGCCAAGCGACGAAGTGATCGTGCCCGAAATCACCTGGGTGGCCACGGCCAGCGCCGTGACGTATACGGGCGCGAAGCCGGTTTTTGCCGACGTCGACGCCGACACCTGGTGCCTCGACCCGCAGAGTGCCGAGCGCGCCGTCACGGGCCGCACCAAGGCAATCGTGCCGGTCCATCTTTATGGGCATCCGACCGAGATGCCGGCCATCCATGCCTTGGCCGCGGCGCACAAGTTGAAAGTGCTCGAAGACGCGGCCCCGGCGCTGGGAGCCGAAGTGGACGGCAAGAAAGTCGGCGGACTGAGCGACGTGGCGGCGTTCAGCTTTCAGGGCGCCAAGATCATGACCACGGGTGAGGGCGGCATGCTCGTCACCAATGACGAAGCAGTCTACGAGCGGGCAAAGTTCTTGGGCGATCATGGCCGCGGTCCGCATGTGGCCTTCAAGATCGCCGAGACCGGCTACAAATACAAAATGTCGAACGTGCAGGCGGCCCTGGGGCTGGCCCAGCTCGAACGCATCGAAGAATTGGTGGCCAAAAAGCGGCAAATCTACGCCTGGTATCGGCAACGGCTGAGCGACTTGCCCCAAGTGCAACTGAACGCCGAGCGGCCCTGGGCACGCAATATCTATTGGATGACGTCGATCGTACTCGGGCCGCGTGTGGGGATCAGCCGCGACGGCGTGATGGCACAACTCAAAGAGCGGCATGTCGATAGCCGCCCATTTTTCCCGCCGGCCAGCTCGTTTCCGATGTATGCCAACGCGGCCGAGCGAAATCCGGTGGCCTACCGCGTCTCGGCCAACGGCATCAACTTGCCGAGCGGACACAACCTGACGGAATCGGATGTCGACTATGTCTGTGCCGCGCTGACCGAAGTGTTGTGCAAACGGTCTCGCCGCGCCGCCTGATACACAAGTAACCATGAACCATTCGTACGAAGAGAAAGTTCTCGAACTCATCCGGCGGCTGAAACGCGGCGAGCAGGCGGGCCCGGCCTCGCTGCCCGCTCATCCTCGGGTGACGCTCGAGCCGGTCACGTGGGCCGACGCCGACGAACCGCAGTCGATACATACGCTGGCCGAATGGCGTAAGAAGGCCAACCCATATTTTCCCGCTCAGTTTCCGGTGAGCGAGGAGGGGACGCACCGCTGGCTGGTACACAGCACACTGGAAGTGCCCGACCGGCTCTTGCTCTGGGCTGTTTCAGCCGAGGGCCAGCGGACCGGGCATCTCGGTCTGTTCCGCTTCGATTTTACCGATCGCAGCGTGGAACTCGACAACGTCGTTCGCGGCGTGGAAGGCGTGCTGCCCGGACTGATGCAGGCCGCCGTCGAATCGCTGCTGGTGTGGACGTTTGAGACCTTGGCCATCGATGCGGTCTATCTGCGAGTGCTGTCCGACAACGAGCGGGCCCTGCGGCTCTACCAGCGCTGCGGCTTCCAGGAAACGATGCGCATGCCGCTGGTCCGCGAGCAGGAGGGCGACGCTGTCCGCTGGGTGGAAGCCCAGGCCGATCATCGCCGTCCGGTGACTCGCTATTTCGTGACCATGCGCCTGCTGGCGACCGAGCGGCGTCAGCGCAAAGCACAACTCGCCGGCCCCCATCATGTTCTGCGTGCGACAATGCCCCAAACTCGATCTGATTTTACCCATCAACCGTAGGGTGGGACCAGCGAGCTTGCGAGCGCCGGCCCACCATTGGCGCGACGTAACGGTGGGCCGGCGCTCGCAAGCTCGCTGGTCCCACCCGACAGAGCCATTAATAAAATGAGCAAGAGTCTACTTACTGTCGTCCACGGCCAAGCTGCGACCGAGGGTGGACTGGTGACCGTGATCATGCCCGCGCGAAACGAAGAGGGAAACCTGCCGCGGGCATACGCGGAGCTGACCCAAGTCATGTCGGGCACTCCCTACGATTATGAAGTGCTGGTGATCGACAACGACAGCCAAGACCGCACGGGTGCGATCGCGGCCGACCTGTGCCAACGCGACCACCGCTGGCGGTATGTGAAGTTCAGCCGCAACTTCAACGTCGAGGCATCGATCAGCGCGGGGCTGCGTTTGGCGCGCGGCGACGCGGCCGTGGTGCTGTTCAGCGATTTGCAGGATCCGCCCGAACTGTTGCCGACCTTTTTCAGCCATTGGGAAGAGGGGCACGATGTGGTGTACGGCGTGCTCCGCGACCGCCAGGGCGATCCGTGGTGGAAAGTCTTGGGCGCCAAGGCCGTTTATCGAATGGTCAACGCGCTGGCCGACGTGGAGATCACGCCGAACGCAACCGACTTTCGTTTGTTGTCCCGGCGGGCCATCGACGCCTTGAATCAGTTCGACGAACGCAACCGCTACCTGCGCGGCTTCGCGCATTGGATCGGTTTCCGCAGCCGCGGCGTCGAATACGACCGCCGGCCCCGTTCAGCCGGAAAGAGCAAAGCCCCGTTCTTCTACCTGATCGGGCTGGCCATCAATGCCATCACCTGTTTTTCCACTCGTCCCTTGCAACTGTTCTCTATGGCCGGCGCCGCGGCGTTGGCGGGCACCTTGTTGCTGGCGGCCGTCTATCTCGGCAGTTACTTTTTCGCCTACACGATGCCGGGCCTCACCACCGTTTACCTACTGCTTCTCGCCAACCTGGCCGTGCTGCTGTTAGGCTTCGGCACGCTGGGAGAGTACGTGGGGCGGACCTACGTGGAGACGAAACGCCGGCCTCTATGGCTGATTGACTACACCTTGAATTTCGAAGAGGCGGAAGAAGTCGTGGCCGAGCCGGTCTCCTCGGCGAACGTTGTCGAGCAACCCGCCGCATGGCGAAAGGCGGCCTAGGAGGAGCCGCAATTTTGGATTTTGGATTTTGGATTTTGGATTGACCGCGAATCCAAAATCCAAAATCCAAAATCCAAAATCCAAAATCGTAAGGTGGGGCCAGCGAGCTTGCGAGCGCCGGCCCACCCTACGCACCTATCTCATCTCTCATCTCTCATCCCTCATCTCTCATCCCTCCCCGCAATGTCCTTCCACCCCAGCGACCTGCGTGCCACCGTGCTGCGAATGGCCTACGCCGGCTCGACGGTCCATATTGCGTGCGCGTTTTCGCTGATCGAGGTCATGGCGGTCCTCTATCGGCGGTGGCTGCGGCTGGGCCAAGGACCAGGTGACGCAAGCCGCGATTATCTGGTGCTGAGCAAAGGGCATGGCGTGATGGCCCAGTACGCCTGTCTGCACGAACTCGGCTGGCTGAACGACGATGATCTCCACAACTACTTCGGCGATGGCACACGGCTGAAGGGCTTGTCCGACGCCCATGTGCCCGGTCTCGACGTGACATCCGGCTCGCTGGGGCACGGTCTGTCGGTCGGCGTCGGCCTGGCGCTGGCTGCCAAACGCCGCGGCAGCGAACAGCGAACGTTTGCCATCGTGGGAGACGGTGAACTCAACGAAGGCACGGTCTGGGAGGCACTGCTCTTCGCGTCGCATTTTCAGTTGTCGAACCTGATCGTGATTGTCGACGAAAACGGTTTTCAGGCTATGGGCAGCACGTGCGAGGTGATGCAACTTGGCCGCATCGCCGACAAGCTGGCCGCTTTCGGACTGGAAACGCGGGAAGTCGACGGCCACGACGAAGGTGCCATCGACGGCGCCATCGCCCAACTCGTCGAACTCCCTTGCTCTCGGCCGAAGGCGATTGTGGCGCGGACCGTGAAAGGCAAGGGCGTGTCGTTCATGGAAAACGACAACCGCTGGCACTATACCCGGTTGACGGCCGAGACCTACAGCCAGGCCCTGCGCGAGCTGGACCGACGGAGGGCTGCCTGATGCGGTCGGCATTGTCTCAGGCGCTGGTGCAGGCCGCCGTCGAGGACGAGCGGGTCGTGCTGCTCACCGGCGACCACGGCTATTCGCTGCTCGACGATTTCCGCCGCGTGTGTCCGCGACAGTACCTCAATGCGGGCGTGGCCGAGCAGAACATGGTGGGCGTGGCGGCCGGCCTGGCCAAGGGCGGCTTTCGGCCGATCGTCTACGGCCTGAGCGCCTTTGTGCCGGTGCGGGTGCTGGAACAGATCAAGCTCGATGTTTGCTACGAGCGGCTGCCCGTCATCTTTATCGGCGACGGCGCCGGCGTCGTTTATAGTGCCTTGGGCAGCAGCCACCAAAGCACCGAAGATGTCGCGGCGCTACGGGCGCTGCCGAATATCGCGATTCTTTCGCCTTGCGATGCATACGAGATGACGGCCTGCATGGAGTTGGCGCGTCAGGCCCGCGGCCCCGTCTATGTGCGCGTCGGCAAATGCGATCTGGGCCAGATCCACGACGCACGGCCGCAACTGGAATGGGGCCGGCTCTGCCCGCTCCGTCGTGGAAACGGCACCCTGGCTTGGATCGCCACCGGCTCGATGGTCAAGACCGCGTTGAACGTGGCGACCGCCTGGCCAGGCAGCGACGTCTATAGCGCCCCATGTCTTAAACCGCTCGACTCCGCACAGGTCGCCGAACTATGCGACCGGCATGAGGCGGTGATCGTTTTGGAAGAGCACAGCGTTTACGGCGGGCTCGGTTCGGCGGTGGCCGAGATTGCCGCCTCCGCGGCCCCCACCTGGATTTGCCGCATCGGCGTCGAAGACCGGTTTTCGAAATACTGCGGCAGTTACTCGTATCTGCTGCGCGAGCATGGCCTCGATGCCGCAGCGATCGAAACGAAGGTACGACAATTTTTGCACTCCCGAAAGACCGGCCGGCCCGTGGCCAAGGCGGCATAACGAGTAAGTGGTAGGGTGGGACCAGCGAGCTTGCGAGCGCCGGCCCACCGAGGAGTTTGTCGACAATGGTGGGCCGGCGCTCGCAAGCTCGCTGGTCCCAACCTACCGAAGCGAAAGCGAAACGATCGAATGACCGCCACCACTTCTGCACAGCCAGCGCGACGGCAGCCACCGACCACGCAACCTTCATCGGCGGCCCAGCCGCGGCCGGCGCCGAGCGAGAACGCCGAATCGCGACCGTGGCTCCTTAGCTTGGGGACCTACCTTGCCGCCGCCGCCCTTACTTCGCTGGTGCTTACGTTGACCCTGCGGCTTTGGCGGGCCGATTTCAGCATCCCCTTCGCCAATTCCGGCGATGCCCTGTGGTGCCAGTCGTGGATCAAAGGAATTCAAGAGAACGGCTGGTATCTGACCAACCCGCGCCTGGGCGCACCCGGCGCGATGGATCTGTACGATTTTCCACAGGCCGACAACTTGCACTTCTTGCTGCTGAAGGCGCTCGTTTCGGCCACGCACGATGTCTCGTTTACCTTCAACGTCTATTACCTGCTGGGCTTTCCGCTGATCGCGCTCAGCACGCTCTTCGTGCTGCGCCGCTTCGGGACGTCTCGCCTGGCGGCGCTCTCCGGCAGTTTGTGGTTCAGCTTTCTCCCCTACCATTTCGTGCATGGCCAGCATCACCTGTTCCTGGCCTCGTATTTCGTCTTGCCGCTGGCGGTGATGATGATCCTGTGGGTCTACACGGACCGATTGCGTTGGCCCTGGTCGCGGCGCGATCCGCAAATGCCTTGGGGCCGCGGCCGAATGTGGGGCAGCCTGCTGGTCGCGCTGCTCGTGGCCTCCTCCGGCGTCTATTACGCGTTCTTCACCTGCTACCTGCTGCTGGTGGCGGGATTGGCGTCGGTGCTCGATCGGAAAAAGTGGCAAGGCATGTTGATGGCGGGCACGCTGGTCGGCGTCACGACTGCGGCCGTTGTCGTCAACCTCGTGCCTTGCTTGATCTACCAGTATCAACACGGGCCGAATCCGGCGTTGCCAGGACGGACCGTTGATGAGGCGGAACACTTCGGCCTGAAGATCGGCCAGCTCCTGCTTCCCATTGACGAGCACGTGATCGGCCGGCTGAACCCACTGCGGCAGCGTTACGATCTCTCGCCGCTTGCGTCGGGCGAAAAGGTCGGCGCCACGCTGGGCGCCGTCGGCACGGCGGGCTTTCTGTTCCTGATTGGCTTGCTCTTCTGCCGAACGCGGACACGGCAAGGCGAGGTCGTGCCGGGCCTGGCGGCGCTGAACATCGCAGCGGTCTTGCTGGCGACGGTCGGTGGCTTCGGCTCGCTGTTCGCGCTGCTGGTGAGCGCCCAGATTCGCTGCTACAACCGCATGAGTCTGTTCATCGCGCTGCTTTCGTTGTTTGCGGTCGCCATTCTCCTCGACCGCTTGGCGGACTGGTTTCACGGGAAGGGTTATCGCATCTGGCAGTACCGCCTGGCGCTCGCCTGTCTGGCGGCCTTCGGACTGGTGGACGAAATCGGTCGCAGCCGAGCGCCCGATTACGCGGCGCTGAAAGCACAGTTCGAGTGCGACCGCGACTTCGTGCGCGAAGTCGAACAACAGCTTCCCGCCGACGCCATGCTGTTGCAGCTCCCCTACTTTCCGTTTCCTGAAACGCCGCCGCTCCATCAATTGGGCGACTACGATCTGGTGCGGTTGTACCTTCATGCCAGCGCACTAAAATTCAGCTATGCCGCGATGAGGGGCGGCGCCGCCGACCGTTGGCAGAAAGAAGTGTCCGCGCTGCCGATCGAAGAGCAACTGCCGCACTTCATCGAGCAAGGCTTTGCCGGCATCGCCATCGACCGGGCGGGCTATGACGACCGCGGCGCAGAACTGGAAAACGACCTGCGGGCCATCTTGAATCAAGAACCCCTCGTCAGCCGCGACGAGCGGCTGGCATACTATGCGCTGCCGGCCGCCGATTCGATGAGCCGGTAACGAACCCCGAACCCTGAACCCTGAACGCCGAACCCCGATGCCTCGCCACACACAACACTTCGCCCTGATTGTCAGCCTTCTATTGTTGACTTGCGTCACCGCAGTTCCGGCCGCGGAACCGACCGGCCCCTGGAAGCTCGCCGAGTTGAAGAAGGCACCCGAGGCAACCTGGGGCGAGACCAAGGAGGGAGTGCAGCAAGTCTTTTACACCAGCGGACCCTACGAAGGGCAGCCGACGCGCGTGTTCGCATATTATGCCCGGCCTGAAAAAGGCGACGAACCGTTCCCAGCCATGGTCTTGGTTCATGGGGGCGGCGGCAAAGCGTTCGCCCAGTGGGCCCGCTTATGGGCAGACCGCGGATATGCCGCGCTGGCCATGGATCTGGCCGGGCACGGTCCCGACGGCGAACGCTTGCCCGACGGCGGCCCCGACCAGGACGACCGCACGAAGTTCCGCGAGTTCTCCGACGACGAACTCGACCAGACGTGGAGCTATCATGCCGTGGCCGCGGTGATTCGGGGCGTGTCGCTGCTGGCCTCGCGCGAGGAGGTCGACCCGGAGCGGATCGGCATCACCGGCATAAGCTGGGGCGGTTATCTGACCTGCATCGTGGCCGGCCTCGACGACCGCTTGAAGGTGGCCGTGCCGGTCTATGGTGGCGGGTTTTTGGCCGACAACAGCGTCTGGCTGCCGACCTTCGAGCGGATGCCGGCGGACGAGCGCGACCGTTGGGTGAAGAACTTCGATCCTTCGAACTACTTGCCTTCGGTCCGTTGCCCGGTGCTGTTCATCAACGGCACCAACGACTATGCCTATCCGCTGGACAGTTATCAGAAGTCGTACCGGTTGGTTCCGGGGCGGGTCGATCTGTGCGTCAAGGTGCGCATGCCGCACAGTCATCCCGACGGTTGGGGGCCGCCCGAGATCGGCATTTACGTCGACAGCGTTCTCAAAGACGGCCGGCCGCTGGCGACGATCGGTCCGACGGAGCTGCGCGGCAACCGCGCCGCGGCGCGATTCAAGGCGACGGTGCCGATCATGCGTGCCGAAGCCCACTATGCGGTGGCGACTGGTCCCTGGAACAAACGGAGCTGGCAGAGTGTGAGCGCGGTCCACACCGGCGAGGCGGTTTCGGCCGAGCTGCCCACCGCCCGGCCGTTGGTCTACTATCTGAGCGTCACCGACGAGCGCGGGGCCCAGGTGAGCACGCCGCACGAGCTGCTGCCGGAGTAGCGATGAGAGCGATGTTTCTCGCGAGGGCCGCCTCCCGCCGTCGCATAAGCGTTCCCGCGCGCGTTGACCCGCGAGACTTTTCGCCGCCCCTCTGCCACTCTCTGGACCAGCCCGCGCCGCCGGCTGGCCCGGCGTTGCAAGCTATGTAATAAATTTTCTTGATCGCCTATTGACAATACTGAACGCACGATACAATACGGGTAGGCGTGTTGTGTTCTTAAGTTCACTTTTTGCATTAGGAGGTGTTCCATGTCCGGTGAAGAACAGTTGGTTTCTCTTGAAGTCGCCAAGATCCGCACCGACGGCGGCACGCAGGTCCGCGAACAGATCGACGGCCTGCTCGTGGAAGAGTATGCCGAGCGGATGCACTCGGAAGACGTCTTTCCGCCGATCGTGGTTTTTTTCGACGGCCAGGATTACTGGCTGGCGGACGGCTTTCACCGCTTCCAGGCCCATTCTCAGTTGCGACATCCGACCGTCGAGTGCCGCCTGCTTCAGGGCACGCGACGCGACGCGGTGCTGTTCGCCCTCAAGGCCAACAACGCCCACGGCCTGCGCCGCACCAGCGCCGACAAGCGCCACGCCGTCAAGCTGGTGCTGGCCGATGAAGAATGGTCGAAACGGTCGGACCGCTGGATTGCCGACGTGTGCGGGGTGGGCCGCGACCTGGTCGGCGAAATCCGGCGGGAACTGTCGGATTCCGACAGTTCACCAAAAGAGGGGGATTTGCGTGTGGGGCAAGACGGCAAGCTGCGGCAGGCGGGCCGAACGGCGCGAGAAGCGGATCCGCCGACCGGCGACCGCGTCGAAGTCGCCTTGCGCGCGGCGGAAAGGTTCGATCGCTGTCTCGTGGCTTTGAAGAAGCTGGCGATGTCGGTGGAGCAGTTGGCCCTCGTGCCGGGCGGCCATTATCTGCTGACCCTCCGCCTGGACGATTTCCGCACGAACCTACGTCTGTCGGCCAATTACCTGACGGCGATGCGGCCGTCGAGGCGCTGTGACCTCTGCGGCGGAGACGGCTGCCAGTTCTGCAGCCAGCTCGGCTGGGTCTGCACGGGCGTCGAGAAATGCGGCTGAAATCCGTCGTTCCGTGATGGATCGACCGCGAAGCAGCGGCGGTGGCTGGAGCTTGGCCGCGGAGCATATTCCGAAGGTCGCGGCCCAAGCGGCCAATCTCGGCCCAGCCACCGCCAATCTCTCATTTTCGGCCGCGTGAAGTAGAATTCTCGTTATCAACAAATTTTCGGGAAGTCGTCCAATGCGACACGCGTGTCGCATTGGACGAGATCCGCCCCTTGAGACTTCCGGCAAAATCAGTGAAAATCGACTGCCAGCGTCTTGCTGGGCGTTACGTCAACCGGGGGTGTCATGGCCGACTTCGATCCGTATCACAAGTGGCTTGGAATTCCGCCCAAGGACCAGCCGCCGAACCACTACCGGCTGCTGGCGATCGAGCTGTTCGAGAGCGATCCCGACGTGATCGAGAGCGCCGCCGACCAGCGGATGGCGCACGTCCGCACCTTTCAGACCGGGCAAAACTCGGCCGTATCGCAGCGCATCCTCAACGAGCTGAGCGCCGCCAAGCTCTGCCTGCTCAATCCACAGAAGCGGGCCGAATACGATCGCCAGTTGCGCGAAAAAACGCAGGCGGCCGGTTCCGCCGTTTTACCTGTTACTGCCGGTGAGGGCCGGGGTGAGGGTGGCGGCACAGTGCTCCCTCTCCCACTGGGAGACGGCCGGGGTGAGGGTGGCCGGCCTCGCCCGCTGCCGAAAGCCACGCCGCTGACGGCCGATCAACCTGCTCCGGTGGTGATTAAATCGTCGCCATCGGAGTTCAGTATTCACAAACGGCCCCGCCGACCGCCGGTGTGGCAGCAGCCCGCGGTGCTGGCCGGCTTTGCGGCTGCCGCGATCATCCTGCCGTTGGGCATCTATTTTCTGAAGTCCGGCAACCAAGAACCGGCCGCTTCGCCGCGTAAGGCGACCAGCGTTCGCTCGTCGCCAACGGTTGTCAGCGGCGGCAAGCACGATCCGAAAACAGTGCCGAGCAAGCCTGTGACGACGCCGGCTCCGCCGTCGGTTCCGGCAGCTTCGGCAAAGCCCGATTTCGAGATCATCGACGCCACCTGGGGAACCGGCGACAAGTGGGTCAACGTGACCGACGGCGTCCGCAAGCAGGTGAAAAACAATCGGCTGATGATGATGGTCTGGTCGAACCTGTTCGGTTCCCCGGAGGACCCGGCCAAAGGCGTCGGCAAAGTTTTGCGCATCCGGTATCGGTCGCGCGGCAAGCAGTATGTGGCCGACTTTCCCGACGTCTACTTTGTTTATCTCGACGGCAACCCACTAGCTCCGCCAACCGATTCGCCCGGCGGGCTGGAATTGCTCGAGGCCCGTTTTGGCGCCGGACTGGCCTATGCGGACGTGCTGCCGCAACTCCGCGAGCACTTGCGCGACGGCCGCTTGTGGGTGCCCGCCGATGAATTCGCAGACACGACCGCCGACGAACTTGCCAAAGACAACATCCATTCCGGTACGTACAAGGTTCTGTGGATCCGTTACCGCAACGGCACCGGCGAGCATTTCACGTACGCCTGGAATGACAATCCAGTTGTGATCGAATCTCGTCTGCCCGATGCCGCGGGACCGCCCGTCGATCTTTTGAAGTCGATCGACCTGAAACGCGACGTCGTCGACGGCGAATGGAAACTGGCCGACGGTGTGCTTCATGCTCCGGGCACGCACGGTACGCGAGTCCAATTGCCGCTCGATGCACCCGACGAATATACCCTGACGGTTGTCGCCGAAAGCGAGCCCGAAATCATGGATATCAGCGTATTGTTGCCCGTGGGTGGCAAGCAGGTCATGAGCGTCATCGACGGCTTCGGCGGCGTGACATCGGGACTCCAGGTGGTTAACGGTTGGCGGGCAGACAGCAATCCCAGCTATCGCTGGCGATGCGCGCGGATGTTTGAGCGGGCCCGGCCGAACACGCTCGTTTATATCGTGCGCCGCACTAGCCTGCGCGTCCTCCGCGACGGCGCCGAGGTCATTCGCTGGTCGGGCAATCCGGCAGGCTTCTCGATCGCCGACGGTTGGAAGGTGCCCAATCACCGGCGGATCGCCTTGGAGGCATACGAGACACCGTACCGCGTGACCAAGTTGGAACTGGTGCCGCTGGCTCCCGAGAAGTCGCCGATGCTGACCGAGCTCGAGCCGGGCAAGAGGGTCGACCTCCTCAAGCATATTGACCTCGATCGCGACCTCTTGCACGGCCATTGGGAGTACGACGGGCAATCGCTCGTTTCGCCCGACTCGGATAAGGGCTTGTTTCAATTGCCTGCCGTAGTGCCCGACTCTTATCGACTCGATGCCGTAGCGCAGCGAGAGCATGGCAACGACTGCCTGACGATCATGCTGCCCATCGGCGGCAAGTCGGCGGCGCTGATCCTGGACGGCCACGGAGGCAAGCTTTCTGGGCTGCAAGCGATCGACGGCAAGAACATCGACGCCAACGAGACGAAGTACGAAGAGCCCCTTTTCGCAGATGGTAAACCGAAGGCGATTACGATCACGGTCCGCAAGAACCAGGTGCAAGCGGTCTGCGATGGGAAACAAATTGTCGATTGGACTGGCGACGTTGAGCGACTTTCAGCCAACGCGCGATACCACGACCGCGTCTACCTGGGCGACTGGTATTCGCGCTACCGCCTGACGAAGATCGAAGTGACGCCGCTCGGTTCCGAAGGTGCCGATGGTCCGCCCGCCCTCGACGGCCCGCCGTCGGCGCCGGAACCGCCGAAACCGAGCGTTCCGCTTGCTTCCGCGGAATCAGTCGACTTGCTGAAGCAGGTCGACATGGCGCGCGATCACGTCAATGGGAATTGGAAGCGTGATGCCGAAGCGCTCGTGTCGCCGAGACTGCTGGCCGCGAAGATGGAACTACCGTTCGCGCCGAGCGGCGACTATGAGCTCACGATCGTCGCCGAGCGGCTGTCGGGCAACGATTCGTTCATCGTAGGACTTGTCATCGACGGGCGCCAGGTGGCCATGACGCTGGACGGCTACGGCGGAGAGACAGCGGGCCTGGCGGACCTCGATCACCACGACGGCGCCGAGAACGCCACCACGCGCCGCGGCCGACTTCTCCCGCCCGGAAAGCCCCACACCGTGGTCTGCACCGTGCGCGGCAGCAGCCTGCGCGTGACCTGCGACGGCGAGCCGGTGATCGCCTGGTCGGGCGATGCCGCGCGGCTTTCCAACAGCGACTTCTGGCAGGTCCACGACAAACGGCGTCTGTATGGGAGCGTGGGATTCCGAGTTCAAATACACGCGCATTGAATTGAAACCGCTGTCGTCCGCGAAGGCCACCGGCGGGGAACGCAGAATGTCCGATCTCGCCGGCGACAATACTAACGGCAACCAGTCGCGTCTGCCGGTGCCCGGCGAAGACGAGCAAAAAAAGTCACGGCAAGAACTGCTGAAGAAACTAGCGGCGGCCAAGGCGCCGGAGCAGAAGCGCACGCTGGCCCAGGAATTCGTGGCGCAGGCGTTGGCGGCCACCAAGGTCGACGCGACCGCTTACGTTCGGTTGCGCCAGGCGGTCGATCTGGCCGACGCCGGCGGTGATCTCGACCTGGCCTGGCAAGCGATCGACCAGCTCGCAAAAACCTTTGACGTCGACGCCCAAGATTTGCGTCAAAAGTCGTTGACCGAAATCGGCAAAACGGCCAAGTCGCCCGAACAATGTCGCGACCTGGTCGATGCCTCCTGCCGGCTGATGGCTTCGGCCCTTGCCGACGCCAAGCCTGAGATCGTCAAGAAAGCGGCGGCACAGGCCCAGAGCTGGGCCAAGCGAGCGAAAGATAAGACGCTGCAAAGAGAGTTGGCCAGCCGCGTATCAGGCGCAACCAAGGTGGCCGGCGAACTCGATGCGGTGGCCGCCGCACGCCAGACGCTCACGACCATGCCCGACGACCCGCACGCGAACTTCGTCGTCGGGCATTTCGAGCTGTGCGTGGCCGACGATTGGGAGCCGGCGCTGGTCAAGTTGGCAAAGGGCGACGACGCGGCTTGGCGGAAACTGGCGTCCGAGTCGCGGCCGCTGGTCCACGATCTTTCGGGCACGGATCTGCGGATGGCCGCCGCCGATGCCTGGTGGACGGAAGCTGAAAAGGAGCCTTGGCCCGGCCGGCATTACCTGCGGCTGCACGCCGCCAACTGGTATCGACTCGCCCTGCCGTCGCTCTCCGGCACCAATCGCACCCACGCCGAGCAGCGGCTTAAGCTCCTGTTGGCCACCGACGAAGGGCTGCCGGCTTGGGAGTTGTTCGACGGCGGTCAAACGGTCGGCGGCTTCCGGCGAATTACGCGCGGAGGTTCTTTGAGAACGCGCGTCGATTACGACGGCCCGATCGACGTGACCTTCACGGCCCGCACCGACAGCTTGAACATTCGCCTCGCGGCCTACGATCATGACGTAGTGATCTGGAATTGGGAGCTCAATCCGAGCGAGCTGCGTGTCGGCCGTCCCGATGGCAGCACCGTGCCGGCCCCCGTCACGCCGTTGGAGCCAAATCGCTGGTATACCTTCCATTACCGCGTCACGCGGCAAGGCACAACGATTACCGTCGACGGCGTCCCTGTTTTCTCCGAGAATCAGGTTTACGGCAAATTCCCGCGCGCGGCGGTCGGAGTGACGGGCGCGGGCAACGCCGTCGTCGACGTGAAAAAGTTCGTGATCAGGCCGCTTGAGTGAGCCATTTCCCTCCGAGTGAATCCGCGTGGTAGTATGGCCGGTGAACTACATCCACAACCGCGAGCACGGCGTGCAGAGCATCTACGATTTGGCCACCGCCAGGTCGTATTTGTCGTAATGCAGGCCATGACCGCGCAATCGTGGCACGCGGCCGTAGCAATAGCCGTAGGGTGGGACCGGCGAGCTTGCGAGCGCCGGCCCACCATTCTCGGCCATCGTGGTGGGCCGGCGCTCGCAAGCTCGCTGGTCCCACCCTACACCTCGTGACCAACTTACTATTACGACGCTACCCCCTGGCGCAACCCTTGAGCCATCCGGCAAAATCGGCGAAAATCGACTGCCGGTGTCTTGCCGGGTGTCACGTCAACCGGGGGTGTCATGGCCGACTTCAATCCGTATCACAAGTGGCTTGGAATTCCGCTCAAGGACCAGCCGCCGAACCACTATCGGCTGCTGGGCATCGAGCTGTTCGAAAGCGATCCCGACGTGATCGAGAGCGCCGCCGACCAGCGGATGGCGCACGTGCGCACATTTCAGACCGGGCAAAACTCCGCCGTCTCGCAGCGCATCCTCAACGAGCTGAGCGCCGCCAAGCTCTGCCTGCTCAATCCACAGAAGCGGGCTGAATACGACCGCCCGTTGCGCGAAAAAACCCAGGCGGCCGATTCCGCCATCTCTCCGGGCGGCAGCCGGGGTGAGGGTGGCCAGCCTCGCCCGTCCATCGAACCGCATCCCGGGCCTCGTCCGGTACCGCAAGCCGTTCCTTTACAGCGGGCCAGGCCGATGCCCCAGGTTGAGGCGATGCCGCTGGTGCAGCCGACGCCCGTCATCGTGCCCGGCGCCGGTCCGTCGTCAGGCATTAACATTCACAAGCGGGTCTCGCGCAAAGCGCCGCTTTGGCAACAGCCGGCGGTGCTCGTCGCGGCTGCCGCTGCGGTCGTGATGATGGCGATTGGCGGTTACTACGTGACGCCGGCCAAACAAACGCCGGCGACCTCCGTGGTCACAAACCCGTCGAAGGAATCCCGGCCGAGCGCGCCGACTGCGACATCGCCGGTCGCTTCGGTCGATCCGGCCGCTCCGGTCGATTCGCTGCCCCCGCCGCCCGCCAAGTCGTCGACCGGCACGACCGTCGCGGCTCCCTCGGTCGCGTTACCCTCGGCGCCCTCCACGCCCGATTTCGAGATCATCGAGGCCACTTGGGGCGTGGGCGACAAATGGGTCAACGTCACCGACGCGGTACGCAATCGCGTCAAGGATCACCGGCTGATGATGATGGTCTGGGCGAACCTGTTCGGCTCGCCTGAAGATCCCGCCCCAGGAACCGGCAAAAAGCTGCGGATTCAGTACCGCGCGCGGGGCCGGCGATACACGGTCGAGTATCCCGACGTCTTTTTCGCCTACCTCGACGGCAACCCGCTTGCGCCCCCGACCGATTCGCCCGACGGGCTGGAACTGCTCGAAGCTCGCTACGGCGCCGGCGCAAGCTATGTCGACGTTCTGGCCCAACTTCGCGACCACCTGCACGACGGCCGCTTGTCGGTGCCAGCCAACCAATTTGTGGGCACGACCGCCGACGAGCTTGCCAAACATGGCCTCAACTCCGGCACGTTCAAGCTGCTCTGGGTCCGCTACCGCAACGGCACCGGCGAGCACTACACGTATGCCTGGAAGGCCGACCGGCTCGCGATCGACTCCCGCTTGCCCGAGGCGGCCGGACCTCCGGTCGACCTTTTGAAATTGATCGACGTCAATCGTGACGTGGTCGAGGGCAATTGGACGTTGGCCGACGGCATTTTAAGCGGCCCCGCCACTCAGAACGCGCGCATCGAGATCCCGTTCGATCCGCACGAGGAGTACGCTCTCACGGTCGTGGCCGAAGGCGATCCGGAAATCAAAGACATCAGCGTCTTGCTGCCGGTCGACGGCCGGCAGGTGATGAGCGTGCTCGACGGCTTTTCGGGCATCGGCTCGGGCTTGCACATGATCAACGGCCGTGTTGCAAATGATAATCCCGCCTATCCCTGGCGGCGGACACGAATGCTCGAACAGGGCCGGCCAAATACCTTGCTGTACGTCGTGCGCCGGCGAAGCATCCGCGTCTTTCGCGACGGGGCCGAAATCATCCGCTGGTCGGGCGATCCGCAGACGTTTTCGATCGCCGACATCTGGGCTCTGCGGAGCACGCGGCGGATTGGCCTTGAAGCCTACGATACGCCCTTTCGCGTCCGCAAGCTGGTGTTGGTGCCGCTGACCCCCGAGAAGTCGCCGATGCTGACCCAACTCGAGCCGGGAAAGACCGTCGACCTCCTCAAGCAGATCGACCGCGACCGCGACCTCTTGTACGGCAACTGGCAGTACGACGGCCAGTCGCTCGTTTCGGCGGATTCCGACAAAGGACAGATGCAGTTGCCTGCGGTCGTGCCTGGCGACTATGAGCTGAATGTGGTGGCGCGGCGCGAGTCGGGCAACGAGAGCCTGAGCTTTACGCTGCCCGTCGCCGGCGCGCAAGTTTCGTTGTTGATCGACGCGCAAGGCGGCAAACTGTCGGGCCTGCGACAGATCGACGGCAAGAACATCGACAGCAACGAAACGAAGCACGAAGGCGCCGTGTTCGCCGACGGCCAGGCGAAGTCGATCACCGTTACCGTCCGCAAGAACCACGTGCGCGCGGTGTGCGACGGCCAGCCGCTTGTCGGCTGGACCGGTGACGTCAACCGCCTGAAGCCGACCGAACACGCACCGTATAACGACCGCATCTACGTGGGGAGTTTCAATTCTCGCTATCGCCTGACGAAGATCGAGCTGACGCCGCTTTCGTCGGAGGCGGAAACGGCATCGCCGGCCCTGTTGGCGGGCGAGCCGGTCGACCTGCTCAAGCAGATCGACGTCAAACGAGACGCCGTCGCGGGCGACTGGCAGGTTGCCGACGGCGTACTGATTTCGCCCGATACCCCGTTCTCGCGATTGTTGTTGCCGCCCCCGCCCGCGCCGGACTACGAATTAACCATTGTAGGCGAACGAGTCCGAGGCGGATGGGGGCTGGGAGTGGCGTTAGTCGCGGATGGCCGCCAAACCGTCGCGGAGATCGACGGCTTCAACGGCCATTTCACCGGATTCTCAGCACTCGACGGAAAAGGGTGCAATGAAAATGAAACATCGCGACAAGGCCGGCTCATGGTAGACGGCAAGCCGGTCAGGCTGGTTTACACAGTGCGGCCCAACAGCATCCGCGTGGCGCTGGATGGCCGCACGATCATCGACTGGAAAGGCGATCCACGCAGGTTGTCGATGATCGATGGCTATAAACTGCCCGATCCGACCCGGCTGGCGCTCTGCGAGTTTAAGACCGTTTGCCGCATCAGCAAGATCGAGGTGGTGCCGTTGACTGCCGAGCCGTCATCGGTTTCGCCTGCGATGGTGGCTGACGGCGGCGCGGATGTACTGAAGCAAATCGATTTCACGCGCGACGCATTCCGAGGCAAGTGGCAACTCGGCACCGATGGTGCGATTCTGACACCGGACGACGCTTATCCGGTTTTGGTGCTGCCGTCGCCGCCGGCGACGCAATACCGTTTGTCGATGCGAGCAGAAAGGTTGCGTGGAACGGGCGCGTTTGGCGTCAGATTGGTCGTTGGCGGATCGTTGGTAGTGGCATTTATCGATGCCTTCGATGGCACGATTTCCGGTCTCGGTGAGGTTGACGGGCGGCACTGCAATAACAACGTCACGACACGCCCTGGACATTTCTTGGACGAAGGGCGTGCCTGCAACCTGGTCTACACTATCCGCGAGAGATCGGTGACCGTGGAATTGGACGGAAAACCGCTCATCACCTGGACCGGCGACCCAGCTTCGCTGTCGGTCCACGATATTGCCAAGCTGCCCGATCCAAGCCGGCTTGTCCTGCTGCCAAATTCTTCGGTGTTTCGACTGACGAACATCGAGCTCGTCCCTCTCCCGTCGAAGGGCGCCAGCAGCCGGCCGCCGAATCTCGCCGATCTGACGGCCGGCAACAAGTCGCGCCGGCCCGTGCCCGACGACGAGGCGCTGAAAAAGGCCAAGGAGGAAATGCGGAAGAAGTTCGCCAGCAGGCTCAGCGCGGCGAAATCGCCCGATCAGAAGCGCGGCCTCGCCCAGGAACTGGCGCAAAAGGCCGTCGTCGACGACGAGACCGGCGCCAGGGCCTACGTTCTGTTGAGCCAGGCCATCGACCTGGCCAAAACGGCGGGCGATCTCGACTTGGCCTGGCAGACGATCGATCAACTCGCGAAGACGTTCGCCATCGATGGCCTGGCCCTGCGCCAGCAGTCGCTGGTCGACGTCGGCAAGGGAGCGAAGTCGCCGGAGCAGAACTGGGTGCTGGCCGACGCGGCCTGCCGCTTGATGGTCTCGGCCCTGGCCGCGCGCGACGCGGCAACGGTGAAGAAGGCCGCGACGCAGGCGCAAAGCTTCGCCAAGCGGACCAAAGACAAAACGGTGCAAAAGGCGATCACCAGCCGCGTGAACGACGCCGCCAAACTGGCCGGCGAGATCGAGGCCGTCGCCGCGGCCCGCGAAACGCTTAAAACATCGCCCGACGATCCGCAGGCCAACCAGACCGTCGGCCATTACGAGTTGTGCGCGGCGGGCGACTGGCAGGCCGCCTTGCCGAAGCTGGCCAAATCGGGCGACGCCAACTGGAAGAAACTGGCTGCCGACGAGTTGGCGCTGGGCGCCCGCTCCTCGCCGGGCAGCCGGCCAGGGTTCGGCAATCGATTCCCGGTGACCATTCAACCTGCCGACGCCACACGACAACTCGCGGCGGCCGACGCCTGGTGGTCGCGCGCCGAAGACGAGCCCTGGCCCGGCAAGCACTACCTGCGGTTGCGCGCCGCTCATTGGTACAGCGCGGCCTATCGCTCGCTGGTCGACGTCAACCGCGTCCGCGCCGGCGAGCGGCTGAAGGCGCTGTTGGCCATCGACGAGGGTTCTCAGAACTGGGAATTGTTCAAGCGGCAGGGCTTCCAGACGGAGCAACCGACGGGCGACGTGGTGCGGATCGATAACCAGAGCGGAGGACTGGAGACGGTGGTCGAGTACGACGGCCCGATCGACGTCACGCTGGTGGCGCGAACGACCGGCAACATGGTGCGGCTCTCGTCACACCGTTGGACTTGGAGCTGGAACTATGCGATCGAGCCGAACCGCTGGCACACGCTGCGTTTCGTGATCACTCCCCTGGCGCGGACGGTCTTCGCCGACGGAGTGTCGGCCTACACCGATGCTTCTACTTCGCGGACGCCCCGCACGCTGAATTCCGCGCCCGTTTCCATCTACGGCGGCGACGAGGTCATTGAGATCAAGAAGTTTATCGTCAGGTCCCTAGAGTAGTGGTCAAAAGGGCCATCTCGATCCGGTCACCCCATTGCCAGGAGAGTAATCGCTATGGCTGTCCAAACCGAACCGTCGCTGCTTGATTATCTGCACGACGCACGATGTCGTTCTTGGGAATGGGACTGCCGCGGTCCCTTGGTCCGCCGGATGCATTTGGTTGCGGAGGTGGATGACGAGTGCGATTACGAGCCCTGGAGGGGAAAGACGATCGGCATCACACTTTTGGACGCCGTCGCGTGTCGATTCATTGGGTGGGGCTACCAGACGGGGGCGGAAACCATTGATGCCTATCGAAGCGGCGTCTCGCCTGAGTTGGAGCGAGAGTGCGCCCGCCTTCAAAGCGTCGGG
This sequence comes from Pirellulales bacterium, assembly GCA_035533075.1. NCBI lineage: Bacteria > Pseudomonadati > Planctomycetota > Planctomycetia > Pirellulales > Pirellulales bacterium. The sequence goes on from DATLUO010000193.1 coordinate 59,624, forward strand.
ATTGAGGTTCCGCCCTTGATGTTCACGATCGTCTTCGCCAGCGGCTCGACGATCGAAGTCGCTTGTCGGGAGGTGCTGGCGGAACCTGTGGCATCTACTTCGCCCCCACAAGTTGCTTCTTCTTGTCGGCGATGATGTTCTCCTGAATCGCGGCGGGCACGCGCCGATACTTGGAAAACTCCATCGTGAAGGTGCCCTGGCCTTGCGTCATGCTGCGCAGGTCGGTGGAATAACCGAACGTTTCGGCCAGCGGCACTTCGGCCTCGATGGTGGCCGTCGAGCCCTGCATCTCGGTCGCCACGATCATGCCGCGGCGGCTGGTCAACTCGCCCGCCACCGAACCCTGAAAGTTCGACGGCACCTCCACCTCGATCTTCATCACCGGCTCCAACAGCACCGGCTTGGTCTTCATAAACGTCTCGCGGAAACAATTCCGGGCACAAGTCTGGAAGGCCATGTCGGAGCTATCGACCTCGTGATACGAGCCGTCTTCGAGCACGGTCTTCACGCCTACGATCGGGTAGCCGGCCAGCGGCCCCTTGTGCAGCGAATCGCGAAAACCCTTCTGGACCGACGGAATGTATTCCTTGGGAATGCGGCCGCCGACCACCTCGTCTTCGAAAATGAAGTTTTCTTCCTCGTCCTCCTCGGTGAGCGGCATCATCTTGCCGACGATGTGGGCGTATTGCCCCGATCCGCCCGTCTGCTTCCGGTGCTTGAAGTTGTATTCGGCCAGTTTGGTGGGGGCCTCGCGGTAGCTGACCTTCGGCGCGCCGACTTCAACCTCGACCTTGTATTCGCGACGGATGCGCTCGACGTAAATATCGAGGTGCAGTTCGCCCATGCCGGCGATCACGGTCTCGCCCGTCTCTTCGTCGCTGGCCACGCGGAACGTGGGATCTTCTTTCATGAACCGCTGCAGGGCCTTGCTCAGGCGGTCGGCGCCGTCGCGGTTGGCCGGGCTGATGGCCATTTTGATGACGGGTTCGGGCACGAACATGCTTTCCAACGTGCAATACTTGTGCTGCGAAGCGTAGGTGTCGCCGCTGGCGCAATCGACGCCCATGATGGCCACGATGTCGCCCGCTTCCGCCGTATCAACTTCCTCGCGCTTGTCGGCGTGCATCCGCACGATGCGGCTGAAGCGCTGCTTCTGGCCCGTGCGCTGGTTGTAATACGTCTCGCCCTTGGCGATCGAGCCCTGATAGACGCGCATGAAGGTAAGCTGCCCGTAGGGATCTTCGACGATTTTGAACGCCATGCCCACGAACGGCTTCGACGGATCGGGGGCCAGCGGAAACTGCTGCGTGGCGTCGGCGTGCTGCTTGGCCACGATATTGCGGTCGAGCGGGCTGGGCAGGTAACGCACCACGGCGTCGAGCAGCGTTTGCACGCCCTTGTTGCGATAGGCCGTGCCCATGAACACCGGGGTCAGGTCTTGCGTCTGCAGGGCCTGACGCACGAGATCGTGGAGCATTTGCTGCGGCACTTCCTCTTCGGCCAACAACAGCTCCATCAGCTCGTCGCTGTACATGGCCAGCGCTTCGAGCGTATGGTGCCGCTCGGCTTCGGCCTCGGCCCGCATCTCGGCGGGAATCGCTTCGCGGCGGACCTTTTCGCCGGTATTGCCGTCGAAGTAGACGGCCTGCATGGCGATCAGGTCGATCACGCCCTGGAAGTTGTCTTCTTTGCCGATGGGGAGTTGCATCAGCACGGCGTCGCAATCGAGCTTTTCGCGGAGCTGCTTGACCACGCGGCGGAAGTCGGCGCCGGTGCGGTCCATCTTGTTGATGAACGCCAGGCGGGGCACGTGATAGCGCTTCATCTGGCGGTCGACGGTCATCGACTGCGACTGCACGCCGCCCACGGCGCAGAGCACCAGCACCGCGCCGTCGAGCACGCGCAGGCTGCGTTCCACTTCGACGGTGAAATCGACGTGGCCCGGCGTGTCGATCAGGTTGATCTGGTGGTCGTTCCAGTGGACCGTGGTGGCGGCGCTGGTAATGGTGATGCCGCGCTCGCGCTCCAGGTCCATGTAGTCCATGGTGGCGCCGCCTTCGCCCTTGACCTCTTGCATGCGGTGGATTCGTCCCGCGTAGTACAAGATGCGCTCGCTCAGGGTGGTCTTGCCCGAGTCGATGTGAGCGGAGATTCCGATATTCCGTAGGGTTGCCAGATCCATGTCCGAGGGTCTCAGTAAACAGTTTTCCCGGTGCGGGGCGTGCGAACCTCTCCGCACGACCTTTCCGGGTATTTGGAAATTGCCAAGCACGCAGTGCCACGTCCGTCCGCCTGCGGTGCGGGCATTCTACGTGCCAAACATGCCTGCACTGCCAGCGAATCCGTCGGGCGCTAACCCAACGCGGGGCGGCACATCGCGGCCGGAACCGCTACGGCCGTCCCACACCACCGGTGCGGCAGAACCGGGGGAAGGAGCCTAGTAGTCTATCTTATCTCAATCCCGCGAACAGCAAAGGTCATTTTTGCAACGATTGCGCTAGGGTTGCGCTCATCCCGCCCATTTTGCATGACGGCAGCCGGGCGTGGGCGATAACGGCCGCTCGAAAGGCTGCCAGTTTTGCTGGTCGTTTGTATTATGACCCATGATGTTACGGTTCTTGGTGCCGCCAGTCAAGAGCCGAGGAAACTTCAGGCACCGCCCTTACGTCCGAACGACGACCAGGTGAAGTTGGCTCAGCGGCGCTGGGCCGGCGGGAGCACGTCGCGATGGGCGGTATTCGCAGAGCCGCGTCGCTCGCCGGCCAAGCGTTGTTCGTCCCAATAAGCGTAGTGCAGCGTAATGGCGGCGATTAGACACACGGCAAAAATCCAGAAAAACGCGGTGACCGTCGTGCCCACCACTTCTTGGGCTTCGGCGCGCTCTTGGACCTCGGTTTGGCTGCGCGGGCGCCTGCCCGGCGACATGGCGGCGATCAGCAGCGCCGCCACGAATCCCATGAACAGAAACGGCAGCCATGCCGCGCCGAAGAGATGCGGCCCGACCGGACTGAGCCAGATTCCGCCGGCCCAGGTCGTGAGAAACAGCACCAGAAACAGGAGTAAAGCCGTGCCCCAGTTGGCGCGTTCGTAGGCGCCGCCGCGCTCGATCGCCACCAGGATGGCGGTGAAGACGATCGCCACCGTCATTGCGAAGCCAAGATGAACCATGATCATCGCTGAACCTCCGTCTCAAATTACCCTGCATTACTCTCCGATTGCATCGGGGATGCCAAAGACGACGAATTTGGCGGCGGAAGCGGATTTCAGGGTTCAGGACCTGAACCCTGAACCCTGAACCCCGGCCTATAGTTAAGCGGGCCAAACAAGTTCGCGCTGCGTGGATTATGCGACAACGAAGAACCGACGGACTGATCAAGGGCTTTGCCTGGATTTTTTTGGCCGCGGGCGTTTTGCCGAGCTTCTCGACCAGCGAACAAGTCTTTCAGGACGTGACCACGCTTTCCATCGGCGTGCCGTGGTCGCCCTGGCTCGTCTATCGCGAGTCGTGGTCGAGGCCGGCCATCGCCGCCGCCCCCGTGGTCCAATATCAAACGGTCGTCGAGCCGAAAAGCTGGTCGAGTGCGGCCGTGGTTGTTGGCATCGCTTTGCTCTTCGCCTCGCGGTTCTTCGCGCCCGCCCAGACCGCGCCCCGAACGACGCCTGCCATTGCGCGTCGATCCACCGTATTGCGCACTTGATGGTCTGGCTCGCACTTGCCCTTACGGGTTGGCGGTTTAACCTCCACGCGAGCATCCGCGTGCTAGATACAAGAGGCGGAGCTTTGACACGCCGTCCGCGGTCAGCGATTCGGGAACCAGGCAGCAGGCAGGCAGAGCATGATTGTCATTGTCGGTAGCATGGTGGTGTTGGGCTGCGTGCTGGCCGGCTTTACCTTGTCCGGGGGACACATCGGCGCGCTGATCCATCCGGCGGAAATACTGACGATCGGCGGCGCCTCCCTCGGCGCGCTGATTATGATGTCTCCCAAGAAAGTCCTGGGCGACCTGGTGCGCGGCCTGTTGCAATCGCTGAAAGGCGCCGCGTTCAGCAAAGAAGCTTATCGTGAGCTGTTCGGCGTGCTCTACGAGCTGCTGTCGGTCGCGCGGCGCGACGGCCTGCTGGGTCTGGAATCGCACATTTCCGATCCGCATCAAAGCCCGATTTTCAACAAATACCCGCGCATCGCGCACAATCATCACGTGGTCGATTTCATCTGCGGCGCGTTGTCGCCGGTGATCGAAGGCACGGCCAATGCCGAGCAGCTCGAAGCGCTGCTCGAAATCGAACTGAAGGTGCTGGAAGAAGAGCACCACGCACCGATCAGCGTGCTGTCGAAAACCGCCGACGCTTTGCCGGGCTTTGGCATCGTGGCGGCCGTGTTGGGCATCGTGATCACGATGGGGGCGATCGACGGGCCGGTGGAAGAGATCGGCCACAAGGTCGGCGCGGCGCTGGTCGGCACCTTTTTGGGCATCCTGGCGTCGTATGGCTTCTTTGGGCCATTGGCCGGCCGCATGGAGTTTCAGGGGGCGGCGGAGCTGGCGTTTTTCCGCACGATCGCCGCGGCCGTGCTCGGCTCGGTGCGCGATCTGCCGCCCAAGGTGGCCATCGAGCAGGCGCGGCGCGGCGTTTCCAGTGAAATGCGGCCCATGCGACAAGAGTTGGACGAGATGTTTCGCGCGGCGGAAGCCGCTTAAAGGAGCGACAATATGGCCGGCCATGGCGGTGGAGCATGGAAAGTGGCGTACGCGGACTTTGTGACCGCGATGATGGCTTTTTTTTTGGTGATGTGGATCGTCGCTCAGAACAAGCCCGTCAAAGAGGCCGTGGCCAAATACTTTCGTGATCCGTTCGGCACGGCGGGCGCGCCCAGCGGTCCGCCGTTGGCCGTGGCCGCGCCCGAAAGCGGCGGCTTGTCGAATCTGAAAGCGCCGCCCAAAGGCCCGCGCGGTTACGGACGCGGCGCGGCAAAGGTGGACGCCAAGGCCGCCTTGGGATCGGCGCTGAAAGGCGGCGCGCCCCTCCAAGGGACGGCCGATCCGGGCAGCACGCGCGTGGGAGCGGCGGTCCTGTTCGCTGAAGAATCAGCCCAGCTCGATGAGCAAGCCCAGCTCTGCTTGAGGGCCATGGCGCCTGCCCTGCTGGGCAAACCGAACAAGATCGAGATTCGCGGGCACGCGACCGGGCGCCCACTGCCACCCAATAGCCCGTATGCCGATGCCTGGCAGCTCTCGTACGCTCGTTGCCTGGCCGTGTTCAAGTTTCTGGAGCAAGAAGGTGTCGAATCGCACCGCATGCGCTTCAGCCAGGCGGGTCCGTATGAGCCGCAAGAGCAGCCGGGCGACGCGAACTGGGCGGCGCAGAACTCGCGCGTCGAGGTGTCTATGCTGGGCGAATTTGCCGACGCGGTCAAAACGAAGCGAGGGATGCCGCTTGACCGCAGGCATCCCTCGCTTGGGGTTTCATCGCAGGCAGGTGTCGAGCGCGAGTGAAACGCGCGAAAACACCCGGCCGCCGGCTGGCCTATTCGGCCGGCTTCTCGTCCGCCGCGGCTTCGTCGGCCGGCTTTTCGCCAGCGGGCTTCTCATCGGCGGGGGCTTCGTCGGCCGGCTTTTCGTCAGCGGGCTTTTCATCCTCGGGCATCTCCTCGGCGGGCTTCTCTTCAGCCGGGGTTTCCGGCGCGGTGGGCGTCGCGGGAGGGGGGGTTGCCGGGACGGGCTTGGGCTTGTTTTCGGTGCAACCGGCCACAAAAAGTCCAAAACCGAACAACATGCTCAGTAGCGCAAGTCTTTTCATTCCAATACCTTTTCCATTGCTTGATGTCCGACGCGTCGCCAGGTCCGTCCTGTCTCAGCCATCAGAAACTAGATGTTCTCTTCTAAGAAGAGGCAACGACGGCCGGATTTATTCCCCGCCCATCGCCTTTTTTCGGCCGCTGGCAGTTTTCCGGCTTTCCGGCAACTCGTTGTGATACGTCTCGCCCCAGCTTACCATACTTCCATATCCCCACATCCAACCGCCGAGGCCGAGTATCCTTTATGAAACGCCCATTTGCTTTGGCCATGATCTTTTTTTGCGTTGGCTGGCCCGCACGTCCGATTGGGGCGGAAGAGCCGGTGCTCGACACGCCGCGCCCCATCGAGGCAATCGATACGGTCTTCATGGAAGAAATGACCTGGATGGAAGTTCGTGACGCCATTGCGGGCGGCAAAACCACCGCCATCGTTGCCACGGGGGGAGTCGAGCAGAACGGGCCTTACGTGGCGACGGGCAAGCACAACTACATCTTAAGGGCCACCACGCAGGCCATTGCCCGCCGCCTCGGAAACGCCCTCGTCGCTCCGATCGTACCGTTCGTGCCCGAAGGCGATATCGACCCGCCGACCGAACACATGCGCTACCCTGGGACGATCAGCGTCAGCGAGGCGACGTTCGAGGCGCTGTTGACCGACATCTGTGCCAGCCTGCGGGCACACGGGTTCAAGAATATCGTGTTGTTGGGCGACAGCGGCGGCAATCAGACGGGCATGAAACGCGTGGCCGAGCGGCTTAACCGCCGCTGGGCGGAGGCGGGGCCGCGCGTGCATTACATCGCCGAGTATTACGACTACCGCGCCGTGACCGAATGGCTGGAGAAAGAAGGAATCCACCAGGTGGACGAAGGCTTGCACGACGACTTCGCCGTCACGGCCCTGCTCATGACCGTCGACCCAAACCTGGTGCGGATGAAGGAGCGAGGAGCGACCGGCAAGTTCTCGATCAACGGCGTCGAGCTGGCCCCGGCTCCGAAAACGATCGAGTGGGGCAAGCGGATCATCGACTTTCGCGCCAACGCGGCGGTGTCCGCAATCGAGCATTCGATTGGGCCGTAAGCCGGCGCGCGCTTGCTCTCTCAACTGGACGAAGACTGCCACCATCGCTTCCAGCGCTCAACGCGGTCGAGCGTGCTGGTGGGCGGGTCGTCGGGCCGCTCGGCCACGTCGCGGCCAACCACCTTCGGCAAGCTGGCCAGGGCCGCGGTGCGTACGCCTAAAGTGTCGTCGAGCAGTCCGATCAGGGTCTCCGTATAGCGACGGTCGCCCACGCTTCCCATAAGCTGGGCCGCCTTCCGCCGCGTGCCGATATCGGTGTCGTGCGCCAGCAGCTCCAACGTTTGCGGGCCGCTGGGCGCTCCCAGCGCGATCAGGCTTTCGGCCAGGGCCAGCCTCAAGGCACGGTCGTTCGTGACCAGCAGCCGCTCCAAGGGGCCGGCGTCGACCAACATGCCCGGATGCCCCAAAGCTTTGACCGCCGCCGACACCACGGCCTGATTTTTGTCTTTCAGCGCCGGCAAGATCAGCGGAGCGTGTGCCGGCGACGAGTGGGCCGCCAAGTACTCGATCGCCTCTCGCCGCACCTCGGCCGCACGGTGGCCCAGGCCGGCGTAGGCCAGCCGCACCGCCGGTTCGCGTCCGTCCTTGGCCACGGCGCGTAGCATTCCGGTCCAGACCAGTGAGTCGGGCTCCGCGGTGCCGAGCTCGGCCAAGCGGGCCACGATCACGCTGTTCAGCGGACCTTGTTCGGCCGCCGCCGCCAGGCTCCCGGCTGCACGGCGGCGCTGTTGAACGTCGGTCGAAAGCAGGCGGTCGATCACTTCGTATTGGCCGCCAAATTTGGGCAGCACCTGGCGATAGACCGCATCGGGCAAAACCACCCGCCCCTCATCGACGATTTGTCCCAGCACCCGCGGCAGGTCGGGACCAAAGCCCGCTAACTCGCCCAAAGCCTCGCTTGCCGCTGCGCCCGTCGGCGACGCCTGTTGCAGCCGTTGGACGATCTGCCGAGCTCGCTCGATTCGCTCGGGCACCAAGGGCACCTCGACTGCCGAGTGCTCGGTTCCCCGTGGGACCATCGACTCCAGCGAGGCGATGCCGAACTGACCGCTCCACTGTTGTCGCAACTGAGAGAGCGCCGCGGTGCGCCGTTCGCCGGGAGCATCCGCCGTAAACTCGCGGGCCGGCGGCCAACGTTCGGCAAGCTGGGCCGCCGCCGACTTGCGGGCCATGTAAGCGTTGCCCCCCATCGCCTCCAGCAGCACCGGTCCGGCCACCTCGAGCGGCCACTTGGCCAAGGTGGCAAGCACCTCTTTTTCGACCTCGATGCTGGCATCGGCCAGCAGGCGTCGGGCCAGCAGGGCGCCGCCCGCGTCGGGCCAATGGACCAGGGCCGCCGCCACCGACTGCCGCACGTGCCACGACGGGCTTTCGGCCGCGGCCCAAACGCGGTCGCGCGCGCCGAGCTTCGCCAGGGCGCCCACGGCGGCCGCGCGAATCACTTCGGACTCGCGCTCCAGCCCCTCCAACGCCTGCTGCGCCTCTTTTCCGCCGATCTGTCCCAGCGCCGCCACGGCTGCCAGGCGGACTTCCAAGCGATAATCGGTCAGGCCGCCGCGGGCGGCATCCAGCGCAAAGGGGTGATGTCGGGCGGCCATCGCACCCAGGGTCGCCGCGCGCACGCGATGGTCGGGATCGGTCCGCAGATCCGCGGCCGCTTCGGGCAGCGCCGCGGTGCCCGGACGCAACCAACCTCGTATGGCGGCCAGGCGAGCGGCCGCGACGGGACTTTTGACCGCCGACACAAAGCGCTCATCCGCCCCGGCATCGACATGTTCCGCCAGTCCATAAAGCAACTCGGCGTGCAGCTCGGCAAGGTACGAAGGCGTCGAGAATTCGCCGTAGCGCGTGGTGAGTTCTCGCAGCGCCTCCAGCGGCGACGGCTTGGCCGTTTCGGCCAGCGCTTCGGCGGCCGCGCAACGAAACGGCAATCGCAAGTCCTTATTGCCGACGGCCCCGATGAGTTGCGTGCGGCCGCGGCTATCGCCTAGGCGCGTCAGGCAGATGGCGGCGTTGGTGGCGACGGTTTTATCGCCACTGGCCAGCTCGGCCGCAAAGTCCGGCCGTTCATTGAGGGGAAGCGCGTGGAGCGTTTCCAGATCGCGATGCCGCCAACGGCGGCCTTGCGAGCGGTCCGTCGGTGGTTCCGGCGCCAGCGCCGCGCTCCAGCCGTCCTTTCGCAAGGGCGGAGGCAGGATGTCGATGTTGTCGTTGGCTGCGGTTGCCTCGGCAGCGTCGCGATTCTTGGCGGATCTGCCCTGATCGGACTTGCGTGCCGCGGTGGAGCGTGTACTCGAAGTGACGGGCTTCAGACGCAAACCCGTGCAGCCGACCAGCATGAGCACCAGGCACGCGAGAAACGGCTTTCGGTTTGCAAGAGCGACAGGCACCGGGGCAAATCCTTTTGCCGTTTCGTGAACTTACTCGCTGACCTTGCTCTCGCCGGCCGGAGCGTTTCCTTGCGGTCGCGGCCGTGCCGTACCGGGCGGAGGCGCCTTCGCGGCCTGGGCTTCTTCCGCCACAGGGCTACTCAACACCGCCTCCAGATCCTGGTTGGCGGTCGCCAACACGTCGCCCAGTTTTTGCAGGGCCTTGGGATCGCCCAGCGTCTTGGGATTGGCCAGCGACTTGACGATGTCGTCGATGTGCTTCACGATCTTGACGATGGTTGCTTTCGTGGCATCGTCGGCGGTTACGTCGAGGCCGCTGAAGGAATCCGGACCTGTCTCCCTCGATGTGGCGGCCTCTTTGCCGAACAGCGCCATGCGGATTTGCGACAGTTGCCAGAGCATTTCTTCGCTGCTGGCCTTTTGCACCGCGGGACTGACCTCCTCCTTCTCCTTTTTCTTCTCCTCGTCTTTTTCGCCGTCTTTTTTCTTGTCGTCCTTTTTCTTGTCGTCCTTTTTCTTGTCGCCTTCGTCTTTCTCCTGCTCGGCATCCTCTTCTTCGGCGCTTTCGTCGGGCAAAAAGGGGCTGGCCTGTGAAACGGCCAGCATCAGCCCGGCCAGCGCGCGGACGGCGGACGGCACGGCGGCTCCCTGCACGCTCTTACCGTCCAGGTGGCCCAAATCGCCGGCGAACTTCGCCCGCGCCCAGTTGGGGAGCGTATCGTCGCCGATGAGGGCGATGAGCGACGCGGCTGCTTTCGGCTGGTCGACGGCAATCTCTTTGGCGATCATCGCCTGCAGCAAGTCGGCCGCCACAAGCCGCAGCCAAGTCTGGCCGATCCGGTCTTTTCCTTCGCCGACCGGCTTTTCAATGATGCCCAGCATCACGTCGGCAATCTGCGGCTGCAACGGCGCGGCGATGCCGAACTGCGTGTGTCGCTTCAGCCCGATGATCGCGCAAATGCGCATCGCCAGGTGCTGCTTGGCATCGGCGACGATTTCCATCAGCGCGGTGGTCGCTTCGGGCAGGGGGACGGGCGCCGAAACGCCGGGCTGTATTTCCTGCGCGTCGAGCTCGGCGATCATCAACACGCAACCATAGCGGATGGCCCGCGGGTACTTCGGATCTTCGGCCACCTGGCGGCAGGTTGTCAGCGTCAGCTCGTTGAGTCGCTTGTGCAGGTCGGTGACCGTGCGGTTTCGCTGGCCTGACGGCACCAGCCACTTGTTCTTCAGGTCCTTGCGCCTGTCTGCCAGGGTCGAAATGTTTTTCTTCCAGGTCAGCGCGTACACGTAATAGTGCGCCAGATCTTCGAAGGCTTGTTCTTCGTCTTTGTTGCTCGACTTGCCTTGATTGAAGAGGTCGATGACCTTGCGGCGGTCCTTGCTGCTCGGCTCCTTGATCTCGCGGCGAGTGCCGTCTTTGGCGACGTATTCCGTTTCGCCCTCGAACTCACCGTCGGCCTCCTGCCCCGCCACAGGCCCGGCGGCCAGCACCGAGAGCAGCAGCGCCGCGGCACTCCAAACTCCTGCTACACCGGCCCTGCGTGATGTCGGTTTGAGAAAACTGGACATGCGAATCAATCCTGCCGCACCCGCCGTGGGGCGAGCACGTTTGTAGCGCCGTGCGAAGCGGCGCGGCTACCTGTTCCGAACGGAGCTCAAAGCACCGGGTAAAATGCGAACAGAACGTCCGGCGGCCTTGAACGACGACAAGCCTCAACACGCCCCATGCTACCAACACTCAAATCCTTTTGTCAACCTGTTTTGCGGCTAGGCGGGGCCTACGACACCGCTCGCTCCAGCGATTCGGGCAAAAGATGGGCGCCCACCACCAACCGCGGCGTGTAGCGCCCGCCGACCTGGTCGCGGTCCCAGACCTCGGACCACAAATCCCAGGGCACCGGCCAACTCGCAAAGACCAGCGCCTCGCGATCGAACGGGCCGGGCCGAATCACGGGCAACGCCGACGGGCCCTCGCGCAACGAACGTTCCTCGCGCAAGTCGAATGATTGCAAAGGCCTGCCCGTGCCGCTCCAGACGGTCAAGCCGCGCTCGGTGACTTCGAACGACTGCTGCGGATCGAGATTGGCGGCCACCTGCTCGTAGACCAGTTCCACGCCGCAGATCTTGTAAAGTCCGGTCAGCGCGTCGGCCAGCGCCTGCCGGGGAGCGTCGGAAAGCCGCGCCGTCCAGCCAGGCTCGATGATCCGCGCCGTCAGCCAACCAGCCTGTTCGCTCAGCGCGAGACGCAACGAATCGTCGGCAATTTCCGGGCACTCGAGCTCGATGCGGACGCTGTTCACCGACAGCTCGATCTGACCCAGCTTCGCGCGCAGCGGCTGAAAGCGGCGGCTCTCGGCCAACAGCTCGACAAATTCGCGGTCGATGAATCTGCGCACGGTGCGCTCGACCGAGCCGAGCGCCTCGCGATACTTGCGAGACTTCTTCCAGTTGCCCGTCCAAAGCGCTTTGCGGTCGGCGCGGCGCAGCCGAGCGTAAAGCTTGGGAACGGTGCCGGAGTGAAAGCCGGGGCGGAGCAGACGGACCAGCGTCTCGCCGTGATGGCCGACCGCCGACGGTTGCAGCTCCTTCGACCGGTTGGCCTTGTAGAGCCGCCAGTTCTCCTTCAGCTCCCAAACCAGGAAGCCGACGACTCCGGGCAAAGCAAAGATGGCGGTCCCAAAAATCGTTTTGGCCGCGCCGGGATTTACGAACCGTTCCAGGGCGCCGATCACCGGCGACGAAAAGACCGGCGCCAGCGACAGCAGAATCTTGTGCGAGACGGTAACCACCGGAAAGTGCTTGACCGGATTGATCTGCGGCTCGATCAACAGCGTAATGCAGAACCGCACCACGTAAGTCACGAAGAACCACATCACGCCCAGGACCGACTTGGTGACGACGGCCGCCCGCCGCTGCCCGCTGCGAAACCGCAGCCACTCGTCGACCGAATACAGAAAACGGTCGATGGTGTCGAGCACGCGACCGAAGAAGTCCATCACCATCTGCACCAGCGCGCCCAGCACGCGCAGGCGAAAACGGTCCCAGTTGTGAACCAACCAATCGGTGATCAGCTCCTCGGCGTTGCGTCCCACGCGCGAATTGAGCAGCAGGTTGACCACGAAGAAGATCAACGCGCCGTTTTTCACCGCGGCGTCGCCGTCGCGCGACAGCGAGCGGAACGCTGCCAGAATGAGCAGCGTGAAAACCAGCGGCTTAATCAGATAACGGCCCGCGAAGCGATAGACCGGGCTTTGCAGAATGCTGCGGATCAGCGGCACGGCGAGCAACCAATTCGGCAGATCGACCGCCAGCCATCGCGCGCAGCGGTAGACAAGTCGCCACGCCTGTCGGCAACCTCGGCGGAAGGCCTCGACGTAGATCAGGCCGAGCAAGACCGAGCCCACCGTCATCACCGCCAGCGACATGACGCCCTTGGGCACCAGTTCCACTTTGTCGGCAACCTCCGCCGCGACCTCGGAGGCATGGTCGGCGGAGGCCCGGAAACCGCCGGCAATCAGCAGGACCAGGTGTTTGATGCCTTCCAGCAGCAGATACGCGCCTCCGTAGGGAATCGCCAAGTAGCGCACCAGCACGCGGCCCAGGGCCGTGCCGAAGGCCAGCGAGCTGAGCCGTTGCGGCAGCCGCAAATAGACCTCGCCGCGGTGATAAACGCCGTCCAGCGCCGCGGCCAGGCGGCGGTCGGCCTCGAGCAATTGGTCGCCCGAAAAAAACTGCCGGCCGCTTTCCAGGTCGGGCAACTTCAGATTGTTGCGCGAGATGCCGTCGCGCAGATCGCTCATGGTCAAAAAGTCGCGCTCCACGACCTGGTCGAGCAATTCTTCGATCAGCTTCTTGCTGGCCACGCGTTCGGGCACATTCGCCGGCCGCAGCCCGACTTCTTCCAGCGACGACGCGATCGCCGGCCGGAAGCGCTCGCGCAGCCGCCGCTCGGCATGCTCCACCGCCGACCGCAGCAACTGCGTCAACCGCCGCCGCTCGGCGTCGTCGACGCGCGCTTTGGCCGCGCGCCGCAGCGCCACGCGGAGGTGCTTCGACATCAGCACCTCGCGCTGGCCGGGCAAGTGCCGTTTGAGCGGCGCCTTGCCCCGCGCCATCGTCCATTCCACCAGGTTGACCGTGTAGACTTCGCGCTCGAAGTCGACGCACACTTTTTGCAGGTCGTAGAGCGTGCGCCCCTCGCGCGTCCAAAAGCCGTGGACCGACCGGCCCAACAGGGCCGTCATCGACTGCGACCAGCGCCACGTCTCTTTATCGCTCAGTTGCAGTGCCACGCGGATGCGATCGGTCAGCCGTTGCAGGTCTTCGCGGGCGGCGGCGCGGGCCCGGTTGGCCAGGCTGGGCCGCACATGGCGGGCGGCCCGCGTACGCAAGATGGCCGCCCGCACCGCGTTGCCCAGAGCAGCGGCGCGATCGGCCCGCCGGTTCAGGCGGCGATAGATCCCGTCCGACGGCCTGGCTTCCACGATGGCCAACTCGGCCTCTTCCGTTTCCTCGGCGAACTCGTGGTCGATCTCGTCGGCAATCTGCACCGGTGCCGGCGCGCCGGCGGGCCGCGTTCGCGACCAGAGATCGGCCGCATCGACGTCGATTTCGAGCACTTCGCTGACCCGGTCCAGGTCGTGCAAGCCCGGAAAATACCGCCGCACCAGCGACGCCGCGAAGTAACGCAGCTCCAGAAACACCGCCGCGAACTCGATGTAGGTGCTCACATCGTCGACTGGCGGCAGCAACAGATCCTCTTGCCGCAGCACAACCCGGATCTCCTCGAACTCCGCCACGCCGATCCGCGAGATGCGATTGCGCACGGCCGGCGCATCGAGCTGGCCGTCGGCGCGCTTGCGGTCGAGCTGCTGGTGTACGCGGGCATGAAACAGCAGCCGCCAATACTTCACCAACGCTTCGCCCGTGGTCAGCGTGGAAAGATACTCGGCGTCGGGGCGGGCCAGCAGGATGACGCGGCCGCTGAGCGGCGCGTGCGACGGCAGCCCAAGCTCGTCGCGATCGACGATTTCCAGCAACCGCTCGGCCTCGATCAGGTACAGTTTGCGATGCGGCACTTTGAGTCCGATGCCGCCGATCTGGCGGTCTTGCTTGATCACGCGCCGCAAGATGCGCGGAGGGGCCAAGAGCGCGGCCGGTTCGATCTCGGCGATCGCCCGCTCCAATTCGGAGACCGACAACGGCAGATCAAGCTCGCCGGCCATTCACGCTCCCAGGTAAGCTTGCTGCACGCGCGGATCCGACGCCAATTGGGCCGCCGGTCCGGCCAGCGTGACCGTTCCCTGCTCCAAAACGTAGGCCCGCTCGGCCAGGGCCAGCGCCTGGCGGGCGTTCTGCTCGACCAGCAACATGGACATGCCCGTCCGGTGCCAACTGGCCAGCGCCTCGAACACTTTGGCCACGACCAGCGGTGCCAGGCCCAACGACGGCTCGTCGAGCAGCAGCAGCCGCGGCCGCGACATCCAGGCCCGCGCCAAGGCCAGCATCTGTTGCTCGCCGCCCGACAGCGTGCCACCCGCCTGCTGCCGGCGTTCGGCCAGAATCGGAAACAGCTCGTAGACCGACTTCACATCGCGCTCGATCGCCGCGCGGTCGCGGCGGGTGTAGGCTCCCAACTGCAAGTTCTCGGCCACGGTCAGCCGCGAAAAGATGCGCCGCCCTTCCGGCGCGTGGCTCAGACCCAGGCGCACGACTTCGTGGGGCGGCAAGCCCCGCGTCGACCGGCCGCGGAAACGGATTTCACCGCGGTCGGCCGGCAAACAGCCGGAGATGCACAAGAGCATCGTCGTTTTGCCCGCTCCGTTTGCGCCGATCATCGCCACCATCTCGCCTTCGCCGACTTCGAGCGACACGTTCTTGAGCACCTCGGCCTGTCCGTAGCCCGCCCACACCCGCTCCAACTCAAGCAACGCGGCCATCGAAGCATTGTACGGTGGCGCACACGGAAGGGAACAGCGTTCCGCTTGCGGAGCTACGTAGCCCGCTTGCTCCGCAAGCGGAACGGCCTGGACCGGACGAGGATCTTCCCTTCGTCAATCGTCATGGTCGGCCGCGCCCTTCTGCTTGCGGAGCAAGCGGGCTACTGGCGGCTACCAAACCAGCGTCGGCGGGAAAAACTCCGCCACCAGATCTTCATAGTAGGGCCGCAGCGCCGCCACGTCCGGCCGCTCGGCGCTCTTCGTATAAAGATCGTAAGGACTGAACGCCTTCACCCAGGGAAAATACTGGCGGTCGGCGTCGTTCATCAGGTGGGCGTAGGCGCCCTCGCGATGACCCGGATAAAACGAATGATAGCGGATCATGTACAACGCCTCGCGCGGCAGATAATCGCGCACCACGTGGTAGAGATACTCATCGTGCCCCCACGTCATGAGCACGTTGTCGAGCCCGCAGCCGGCGGCGTAAATGCCGCAGCGCGTTTGATAGTCGGGCACGCCGGCATCGGCGTTCTCAGCCAGAAACTCCTGAAACACGATCGCGTCGGACCAGGCGCAGCCGACGGGAAAGGTGTCGCCGACAACCGCCCATTGCGGTTCGCCGAACAGGCACAGGATTTTGCCCAGGTCGTGGATCAGCCCGGTGAGGATGAACCAACGCGGCCGGCCGTCGTCGCGTATGGCTTCGGCCGTTTGCAAACAGTGTTCGATCTGGGCCAACGACGTGTCGGGATCGCTGTCGTCGACGAGGGTATTGAGAAACTCCAGCGCTTCCCAGATGCCCATTTGCCGTCGCGGCCCGCGGTCTGTGGCTGCCGTTTCGCCGCCGGCCGGCGAACAGCCGGGCAAGCCCGAAAGGTATTCGTCTCGCTTGGCCCGCACAAAATCGACCGTTTGATGGCGATGGTGCAGGCGGTAGAACTCTTTGACCTGCGGCCGCGTTTCGGCGCGGTAATCGCGAAACGCTCGCGGCATGCTGCTCTTGTCTGCTTCGAGCACTTCGGCCGGTGACGGATATCGCCGTCGCAGGTCGTCTTCCCATTCGTCAAGACCGCCCAGCGGACCGGTGACGTTGTGCCGCTCAAGATCGGCCATGGTTACTCCTTCGCCTCGGTTTGGTCATTGAGCTTCGAGTCGCGCAGAAATCGCTCCAGCCCCGCCAGATCGTCGGTATTGATCAGGTCAATCTTCGCGGCGATCAACTCCCGCCACAGGGCCGGGTTGTCGGGCGTGGCCCAGAACCGCACGCGGCGGCCGCGGTCATGTGCGCGATGCACGATATCAAGTAGCTTGGCTCGCTCCGCTGCCGGCATCGGCCCTTCACCGCGCCAGCGAAAGTGCAGCGTCCAATTGTCGCTGATCAAGGGTAACAAATTGCTGGGGGCAGAGGAATCGAGATCGCTCAGCCGGCCGTCGATGCCGACATGCCGCGGCTCATCGGCGGCGATGGTCTCACGGGCACGATCGCCCGACACGATGACGGTCACCGCCTTCGTTTCCAACCGGCCGTCGCGGACCACGGAAATCATGTCGTCGTATTCGGCCAGCAACTTGGCCAGCGCCTGATAGCTCGCCTTGCCATCGGCTTTGACATCGACGAGCAAAGTCAACGTGGGACCGCCGGGCCAGACGCGGCCTCGGCCCTGGCGGACTTTTTGGCGCAGCGGATCGAGGTAAAGCCGCCGCAACGTTCGTTCCGGGTCCAACTCCGGCCGAGTATGCGCGACGAGCAACTCCCCGTCGATCAGATAAACGTCGGCCTCGACGCTCGTAAAGCCATGATCGATCGCATCGAGCAAGGGCCGCTCGTGGAGGTAATCGTTATGGGCGTGCGCGTTCAAAAGTGGCGGCCCGGCGGCGCAGACGTGTGCCGCCACAGCGAGCATGAAGCCGCACAACGCACAAATCGACCGGGGACGGCCTTGGGACATCATTCTCGTTGACCGCTTGAAAACAGGCTACTTCAGTGAAGCCGCTGAAAAACGGGCTTCCGGACGCCCTCGGCCGGCAACCACACCAGCCGATGGGCCGTTGCGGTTATTCTATGGGAAATCCGCCCTTTGCCCAGCAGCCGCGGGACGCCGCCAGCAGGAACGCGTCCACCAAGGGATGTGGTGCTTCGGGGGCCGATCGCGCCTGTGGCACATAGAGTGTGCCGACAAAGAACGGATGCCCTGGCAGCTCGACGGCGCGGACCTCGCCCTCCGCATCCGAGGCGACCAGGCGCAAATCCCGCGAGCCGAGCATGGCAACGCGCTCCGGCCAGGCACCCCGCTTTGCCCGTGAGGACACTATAGCCGCGCGCTTGGTTCGCTGCTTTTTTGGAGCCGGACGAGATTATTTCCCGGCATGGGAGGTCGGGGGCCGCTCGTCGCGCTGGGCCAGATCGATGATTTGCTGCATCGTCGCGAGATATTGGCGCAAGGCGCGGCGTCCGGCGGCGGTGATGCGGTAGGTGCTTTTCGGACGCCGGCCGACAAACTGCCGTTGGCAAGCCACGTAACCCGCGTCTTCGAGCTTGCGCAGGTGAACGCCCATCGCGCCGTCGGCCACTTCGAAGCGCTTGACGAGCGTGGTGAAGTCGAGCGGGCCCTCGACGTAGAGCGCGGTGATCACGCCCAGCCGCACCGGCCCGTGAACCAGCGTGTCGAGGCCGTTGAAGTCAACCGCCGACATGCTCGCCCCCTTCCGCCGACTGCAATCGCCGCACGTGCCGATGCATGACGAACGCCGCTAAGCCGAGCCCCACGAGGCCCAGCAGCCCAATCAGGCTGTGGTAGTACGGTGCCTGAACGATGGGAATGGCCAGCCCAAACGCAATCGCCGGAAGGGCGCCAACGATCAAATAACTTCGTGGATACCGTGCTGGCGGTTGGGCGACGCCCACGACGAGCAACGCGATGCCCATTAGCGCCATCGCGCTGCCGACGAGCTGCATTTTCGTCATTCCGACATACTTGCCCCACCTTCCATATACCCCGGCGGCAGGAATAAGGCACGCCAGGGCAACGAGCGTCGAGCGGTACTCACGGCGGCGCGGTTCCTCGCGCGGCGACAAGCGGCGCGATTTCAAGGCGATGTAAATCATGTAGACGCCGAGCGTCGCAGCCAGCGGCGCCGCGGCCCAGGCCGAAGTGACTTCCCAGGGAGCGTTTGGCCAGCTCAACGCGGCGTGCAAGCCTCCCGCCGCCGAGATCGCCGCGCAGAACCACACGTCGGTCCCGCTCCAGAGTAAACCAATTCCCAACGCGTTCCGCATGGTCGACAGGTCCGACCGCACCCGTTCCAAATCGCTGCTGCTCATGACAAGGTTTCCTCGGAGTGTGAATGCTCTAACACTGCAACAACTCCAAAGTTTAGAGTATGTGGCCCACCGTGTCAAGAGTCGAGGCGGCACCTGCCCGGATCACCGTCGCGGAATTTGAGCCATGCATCGTAGATTTCTTTCTCTTTGGCGCTGTAGAACAATCGTTCGACGCCGGCGGCAAGAGAGGCGAGGGGCCAGGCAGGCGGCATTTGCCTTCAGTGGCGCAACGGACGAGGGCGGGAACTACGAGGCCGGCGAATCCGTGACGGGAATGTCTTTCGCTGGAATCCAAACAATGCGGCCATCTTGCCAGGTAACGACCGGCAGTCCGGCGCGTTTGTGAGCGAGCAAGGCGTTGCGAACGGCTTCTTGCATCGCCGCTTCGATGGCCAGAACCTCGGCCCGTAGCTGGGCGAGTTGCTCGTTTTGCGCGGTACTCATGGCTGCGTCTTCATGTTCAGAATCCCGTTCCAGATTTCGTCGAGGTAAACCTCCGCGGGTTGGCCGGCAATCCCGGCGGCGATCACGCGAGATTGCCCGACACTCGTATTATCAATCATTTTCCAGGAATCCGCCAGCGGCAAATACAGTTCCCGTAAATTCCTGAGTCCGGCGGCGTAGCGACGGCGCACGGTGGCTTCAGGAACATTGTGACCGCCAAGGCGGACGCGATCGGCGACACGGGCGACTGCCAGGTCGGCGCTGGGCAGCCACAAAAAGAGGAGATGGGTCGTGTAGCCGGTTTCCCGCAACTGTCGAAGCCAAACCGCGTACGAACGGCTCGCCAGGGTCGTTTCATAGCCGAAGTCGGCACGCGCCGCCGCCAATTCATTGAGCCGGCCAAGCATTATCCGGCCCGCTTGAAAGGCGACTCGGTCTTGTGCGAAGGCTGACAAGCCCTGGGCAATCGTGTCGGCATTAACGAATTCGTCGATATGGAGGGCGCCCAGCAACAACTGAGCCGCAGAGGTGGACTTGCCGGCGCCGTTTGGGCCGGCGAGCACAACAACTTTTGGCGACTGGCTTGCCACAGGCATCTCGGCGGTTGGTGGCACATTAATGCTTCGGGTTACGGCCGCTCAAGCCAAGCCGGTCAGACACCCGGCTTTGCCCGTGAGGACACGATAGCCGCGCGCTTGGTTCGTTGCTTTTTGGAGTCGGAGCAGTGCCCCTGCCAAGTTCACTGAAGATCCGCACGATTAATCATCAAGGCCCTCAAATTCGGGATCGAGTGCGAATCGCTCCAGTTCCTCATCCGTGCCTCACGGTTGGCTCCGTCTGCGTTTTGGCTTTTTGTGGACCTTGCCACCGCGGTTTCCAGTCGGGCGAGTCGCTGCGAGCGGTCGCCAGATACGCGCCGATCTTGGCGGCAATCTCAGGATGCTCCGCGGCCACGTTCGTCTTCTCGCCGATGTCGGTCTGCAAGTCGTAGACCGCCACGGGAGCATCCGGCCCGCCGCTGCGAATGCCCTTCCAGCGGCCCTGGTAAATCGCCGCTTGCTTGAAACCGCCCTCGTGAAACTCCCAGTAAAGAAACTCGTGCTCCCGCTGCTCGGCGGGCCGGCCGAAGAGCGTCGACGCAAAGCTGATCGAGTCGCAATTGTCCGGCATCTTTGCGCCGGCCAACGCGGCGGCGGTCGCCATCCAATCGCCGAAATAGGCGACGTGATCGGATGTGGTGCCCGCCGCGACACGGCCTGGCCACCAGGCAATCGTCGGCACGCGAATGCCGCCGTCGTGCAGGCTGCGCTTGATGCCCTGCAAAGGACCGGCAGGGTTGAAGCGGGCGAGGTGATGGTTGCTCTCGTTGTGCGGCCCGTTGTCGCTGGTGAAAATCACCAGCGTGTTTTCCGCCAGTCCCAACTCGCGAAGCGTGTCGAGCAGTCGGCCGACGTAGCCGTCGAGCCGCGTGATCATGGCGGCCTGACCCTTGTCAGGTTCGGGCCAGTCCTGATCGGCGTAGGGGCCGAAGTCGGGCACCTCGGCGCCGTTCTTCAGCACCCGCGTGCGTTCGTTGTTGGCGTGTGGAACAACCATGCACCAGTACAAAAAGAAGGGCCGCGATTGGTTGTCGGCCACGAATTTTGCGGCCGCGTCGGCAAACAGGTCGTCGGCATATTCGACGGCTTCGGTGGCATAGCCCCCGCCCGGCTCGCCGATGGGCGTGACGATGTTCGGCAGCGGAACCTTTTCTTCGTTTCGCCACAGATAGTCGGGAAAGTGGTTGTGCGCGTGGTGCTGATTGAGGTAGCCGAAGAACTCGTCGAAGCCCTGCTTTCGCGGCAGGCCGCTCTCGGCCGGTCCGACGTCGCCCAGCCCCCATTTGCCGATCAGGGCCGTATGGTAGCCGGCTTGCTGCAATACCTTGGCGACCGTCGTGTCGCCGGCCCGCAGCGCCTGGGCCACGCGATTGGCCGGGCCGGCGTTGCCGCGCACGCGTGTGTGGCCGTGGTGCTGCCCGGTCATGAGCACGCTGCGCGACGGGGCGCAGACGGTCGCCCCCGCGTAGAACTGCGTAAAGCGCAGGCCCTCTTTGGCCATGCGGTCGAGCCGCGGCGTCTCGATCACCCGCTGGCCATAGCAACCGAGCTCGCCATAACCCAGGTCGTCGGCCATGATCCAGATCAGGTTCGGCTTGTCGGCGGCCGCCGCCTGGCCGCAGGCCAACGCCGCGGAGAGCAACGTACACAGGATTGTTTTCATCGCTTCCTCGTGACAGTCGTGGCTGCGATTATCATACTGGTAGAAAGCACATGGAACCAGAACAGCGTTATCAAATCGTGGCCACGATCGGCGCGGGCGACTTCGCCACGGTCTACCACGCGCGCGACCTGGAGTTGGCGCGCGAAGTGGCCATCAAGCAAATCCACCATCAATATCTGCAGGACCCCCGGCAGCTCGACCGCTACTGGCACGAAGCCCAGGTTCTCGCCAACCTGCACCATCAGCACATCATGACCATCTACGATATCGTCCGCCCCCGCGGCTGGATGATTCTGGAGCTGATGCGAGGCAGCCTGCCCGGCGAGCTGCAAGGCCGCCCGGTCGATATCGAGACGCTCAAGCTGGCGCTGGTGCAAAGCCTGCACGCCCTGGACTTCCTGCATACGCACGGCGTGCTGCACGGCGACATCAAGCCCAGCAATCTGCTGATCAGCATGCACAATCGCCTCAAGCTCGGCGATTTCGGGCTGGCGCGTCGGGCAGGCAACGGCGAAGGAAGCCTGCTCAAAGGCACGCCCAAATACATGGCGCCGGAAGTGATGTCGGAGCAGTTCGGGCCGGTCGGTCCGCCGAGCGACCTCTATTCGCTCGGCTTTACCTGCTACGAACTGCTGTGCGGGGCGCACTTCGAATCGTTGTTTCCCGGCTTGAACAGTTTCGGGCGTGACAAGGCGGTGGCCTGGATGATGTGGCACTCGGCCGCCGACCGACGGCTGCCTCCGGTCCAAAAGGTGCTGGAAGGCGTGCCCGACGCAATCGCCGCGGTGATTGAACGCCTGATCGTGAAAGACCAAGCGGGCCGCTATCACACGGCCGCGGAGGTGTTGGAAGAGCTGAAAGAACGGCCCTTCACACCGGGCCCGACGGCCGCCGACGTGGAGGCCGAAGCGGCGGCCGCGCAGGCCAAGCGCAAGCGGCGGCTGGCCATCGGCGCCTTCGCCGCCAGCGCCGTCTTGAGCCTCGGTCTGGCATTCTGGCCTTCGGGCGGCGGCCAGCCCGAAGCGAAGCCCGATGCGGCCGCGGCGGCGGACGTGCGCAGCGGACACATTCGCGACTTGATGCTCGACGAACGGAAGATGGTGTTCGTGCTGCCGCAAGATCGCCGGCCGCTGGAGATTTCCATTCCCCCGGACTGCAAGATTCAATTGAACGGCGATCGGTTCTTGTTGTTGCGCGAGCTCGAGCGCGGCGATGAGGTGCGCGTCACGCTGGCCAAAGACCAGACGCACCAGTTGACGGCCGAGGCGATCGACGTGGTGCGGCCCGAGGTGCTCGAAGGATCGTTTCATGCGGCCGACGCGAAGAACGGAACTTTGACGCTCGATGTGACGCCGGATGGAAAGCGCAAGGAACCGCGCATCATCCACGTGCCCGAAGAAGTCAAACCGCGGATGAACGGCGAGCGGGAATTTGCGGGCCAAGCGGTCGGCCTCGACACGTTCCAGCCGGGCGATCGGATGGCCGTGAGGTATTTCATGCACGGCGAGCGGCGCGACGCCGTGGCGGTCGACGGCTACCGGCGGGTCTCGCTGACGGGGACGCTGAAGCAGTTGAATCTCGACGAACGGCGGATGGTGATTTCGGCGGAAGGCAAGGAGTTGGAGTTTCCTTTCGACGCGGAGTGTACGGTGACGCTCAACGGCGACTTCGCCAGCCCGCGCGACCTGGCGCCGGGCGACGAAGTGACGATCGAGCACGACGTCGAGGCGGTGCGGATCGAGGCCCGCCGTGCGGCGGCGCCGTGACGGCAGCCGGCGGTCGCGGAGGCTGGCCTTCCTAGGCCGTCACGCTTCGTCCTGAGGGGCCAGGAAGCTTGCGGAAACGAGGCGGGGCAGGAGAATGCCGATCACGATGCCCGCCCCCAGGGCGGCAAAAACGGCCGTCATGGGCCGCTCTCGCACGGTCGCTTCCACGCGGTCGTCGAAAGCACGTAGAGCTTGCCGGCCCTGGTGCCAATAGTCGCCCGCTCCCTGAGCCATTCGCGAGCCGGCTTCGGTTGCCATCCGGGCCGCTCCGTTCCTGCGAGGCATAACTCCATCTCCCATCAAAAGCTACGTGAAAAACACCGGCTGGCGCCGCCCCGCCGTTCGCCAGCCGGCTGCGTGAACTCAACCGCATTTTGTGCGCCAATCGCCCGCATTGAGCTTTCATGCCGCCGCCGCTTGTGCGAAAATCATGTTGCTCGCCCAGTATGCGAAGCGACGGCCTTTAACCTTACGTCCGCAAAGCTAAGGGCAAATGAATACCCGTTGGAGATCCGAGGTGGCAAAGGCGCACACACGCCGCCGGCTGGCGGTGCTGGGCGATTTACATTACGAGACGCCGCAAGACGGCGATTATCGCGCTGCCCGCGAGCAGATGTTGGCCCTCAAGCCCGACGTCGTGATTCAGTTGGGCGACCAGGGCGGCTACAGCCACTGTGGCACTTGGCAGTCGTTCCTGGAGGGACTCGGCTTTCTGCAAGGTTTCGACCGTCCTTTCGGCACCTTAATGGGCAATCACGACATGGAGGGGCCGGAATACGCTTCCGACAGCGAGGCGGTGGCCGCCTGGTGCCATGCCTTCGGCGCCACGCACCCCCACCGCACGATCGACCTGGGCGAAGCGCTGGGCATCTGCCTGTCGACCACCCGGTTCCGCGCCAACCGCGGCTGCTGCCACGAAGTCTATATCGACGACGAACAGCTTGCCTGGTTTGCCGCCACCTTGGCCGACAACCGTCCGCGGCCGACGTTTGTTTTTTCGCACGCTCCGGTCATCGGTTCCGGCCTGCGCGTGTTGCAAAGCGTCCATCTGATGTGTCCCAACGCCTGGATGAACCACACCGATCGGCCCGAGCGGTTCATCGAGATCGTGCGCGGCAATCCACAAATCAAGCTTTGGTTCTCGGCCCACAATCACCTGGGGCAAGACTATCCCGACTCGTTCTCGCGCGTCGGCAACTGCACCTTCATTCACACGGGCGTGATCGGCGACGTGTCGCGCGACGGCGCCCGCCACAGCCGGCTGGTCGATTACGACGCGCGAGGCTATGAAATCTCGACCGTCGACCATCGCACGGGCCGGCTGGTGGCCAACCTGCGCTACGATTACGGGCGCGGCTCGCTGAAGGTGTTGTCGCGGCACCGGGCGGGCAACGGCGAAGTCCACTACGCGCCGCCGCCCTTTCCCGGCCGCAAGGCTTCGTTGACGCTGGGCCGCAGCGTCTTCGTGACCGAGCGTGGGATGCTGGTGGAGTACGACGCCGAGTTGAAGGCGCCGGTGGGGGTAGTTATGAAGGGCCTGACGAGCGCCCAGGTGCGCGTGCGGGCGGGAGAGTTGCAGGTGATCGAGTTCGGAGGCGCCGTGCGTATTTTGCGGCCCAACGCGGCCGGCCGTTATCTGCAGGTCTTCGAGCCGAATCCTTGGCTGGGGCAGCGGCGGTCGGCGTAGGGTGGGACCAGCGAGCTTGCGAGCGCCGGCCCGCGAGGGTTCAGGGTTCGGGGTTCAGGGTTCAGGAAGGCCCTAGAACCAACTCGCGCAAGGTGCCGCGGACATTGGCCGCTGCGGGGTTGCGCCTGAACCCCGAACCCTGAACCCCCAACCCTGAACCCCGAACCCTGAACTACGTTCCCAGCAACGCGTCCACCGCTTGGCCGATGTCGGGGCTGGCCATCAGCGTCTCGCCCACGAGCATGCCGTCGACGCGCGCTTGCTCGAGCCGCAACACGTCGGCGCGGGTGCGGATGCCGCTTTCGGCGACCAGCACGCACTCGTCAGGCACGCGCTCGCGCAGCCGAAGCGTGTGGTCCAAGTCGGTCTCGAAAGTCCGCAGGTCGCGATTGTTGATTCCGATCAGCGTGGCCCCGGCGTCGAACACCCGCCGCAGGTTGTCAGGCTCATACAATTCGACCAGCGGACTCATGCCCAGGGCCACGATTTCGTCGTGCAGCGCCCGAAGCCGGCAGTCGTCGAGGCATTCCGCGATCAGCAGCACGGCGTCGGCCCCGGCCGCGCGGGCCTCGAGCACCTGATACCGGTCGAGAATGAAATCCTTGCGCAGCACGGGCAACTCGACCGCCGAACGGACGAGGCGGAGGTCGGCGAGGCTGCCTTGAAAATACTTTTCATCGGTCAGCACGCTCAAGCACGAGGCGCCGTGGCCGGCGTAGATGGCGGCGATGGCGACCGGGTCGAAGTCGGCGCGGATCACGCCCTTCGAGGGACTGGCCTTCTTGACCTCGGCGATCAGCTTGATCGGTCCGGGCGCGGCCAGCGGAGCAAAAAAGTTCCGCACCGGCGGCGCCGACTCGAGTTCCTTGACGAGCGCCCGTTCCGGCCGGCGACGTTTGGCTTCTTCGATTTCGCCGCGTTTGGTGGCGACGATCGTTTCGAGAATGGTAGACACTTCAGCTCGCCTTCTGACGCTTGGCCCATTGGCCCTTGATAAAGGCCAGGCCGTCACGGGCAAGCTGGTCCTCGCTCTCGAACATCCGCCGCCAAATCTTGGTGGCCGCGGCCAAGGCCGGCAAGGCCAGGCCAAAGGCTTCGATGACGAACCAGCCGTCGTAGCCCGTCTGCTTCAAGGTATCGAACGTCAACTCCCACTGAACGTGCCCTTGGCCCGGCGTGCCGCGGTCGTTCTCCGATAAGTGTACGTGGACGGTGTATTCCGAGCAGCAACGGATGGCCTGGGCGATGTCCTTCTCCTCGATGTTGGCGTGGAAGGTGTCGTACATCATGCGGCAGTTGGGATGGCCCACGTCGCGAACGAAACGGGCCGTGTCGGCGGCCGTGTTCAGCAGGTAGCACTCGAAGCGGTTCAGGTATTCGACCGCCAGCGTCACGCCGCACTGGCCGGCGTGCTCGGCCACCTGCCGCATGCTATCGACGCCCCACTTCCACTCGTCGGGCGCGGGGCAGGCGCCGGTGAAACCCCCCAGCGCCGAGTGAAACGGCCCGGCCATGAGCTTCGCCCCGACCGCCTGGGCGCAATCGAGAATCCGCTTATTGTTCTCGACGCCCAGTGCCCGAACCTTGGCGTCGGGGCTGATGGGATTGTCGTCGTTCAGCCGGCAGGTGACGACCGTTCGTTCAAGGCCGACCCCGTCGAACCAGCGGCCCAGGGCGGCATATTTCTTGGTGTCGTGATCGAAGATGGGAAACTCGACGCCGTCGTAGCCCATCTTCTTGAGCCGCTCCATAATCGGCTTATGGGCATCGGTGATGGTGTCGGTCCAGAGCAGCATGTTCATGCCGAATTTCATGGCGGGTTCCTTGGGAAGGTTCAGGGTTTCGGGGTTCGACCATTGTAGCCGGAATCGGATCCCAGCGAGAGTCGTCCACCGCCTGGACCGTCTGGAAGCCCCTGTGGTCGCCAGCCTCGGGGTACGCCGCGGCCGGGCCGAGTCAACACGCTTGCATTCAGCCAACCGGCGCGAGATGCTGGCCCTATGTCCAATTCGCTTAACGTGAGCATGCCAAGCAACCGGGAAGCAGCGAAGCGGGGGCAGCCGAACGCACGTCGGCGGCGATGGCTGTTTCGGCTGACGGCGATGGCCTTCGGACTCTCGCTGTTGGCCGGCTTCGAAGGCGTTTGCCGGCTCTGCGATTGGGGCCGGCCGGAGCTGCGCGACGACCCCTTCGTCGGTTTCCGCTCCATCAGGCCGTTGTTCGTGTTGAACGAAGACCGCAGCCGATATGAGATTTCCAAGGCCCGGCGGGTTTACTTCCGGCCGCAGTCATTCTCGGCGGAGAAGGCGGACGACGAGTACCGCGTCTTCTGTCTGGGCGGCTCGACCGTACAAGGCCGGCCCTACGCGGTTGAAACGGCCTTTTCCACCTGGTTGGAAATCAGCCTTCGGGCCGCCGATTCTCGCCGCCGCTGGAACGTCGTCAACTGCGGCGGCGTCTCCTACGCCAGCTATCGGCTGACGCCGATCTTGCAGGAAGTGCTGGGCTACAAGCCCGACCTGATCGTCCTATGCACGGGCCATAACGAGTTTCTTGAAAGCCGCACGTTCGACCACATCCGAGACCGGGGTGAACTTGTGAACGCATCGATCGCCGCGGTTTCCCGGCTGCGCGCATTCAACCTGATGCGCGACGGCGTCGTCCGTTTGGGCGACGCCTCGCCGAGCGTTCCGCCCGAAGGACGCCCACTCTTGCCGGTCGAAGTGGAAGCCCTGCTGGATTATCGCGGTGGGCTGGAAGAGTATCACCGCGACGAAGCCTGGCGCCGCAACGTGATCCGTCAATTCCGTTTCAATCTGCGGCGCATGGTGCAGCTTGCCCGCGACGCGGGCGTCGAGGTCATTCTCATGAACCCCGTCTCGAACATTCGCGACGTGCCGCCGTTCAAAGCCGAGCATCGGCCCGACCTCGGCGCCGAGGATCTCGCGCAGTGGGAATCGTTGCTCGAAGCGGCGCGAGGGCATTTTCGCCGCGAGAGTTACCACTTGCAAAAGGCCATCCCGCCCTTGGAGCGGGCCTGCAGAATCGACCCGCTGCACGCGGGCGGTTGGTATACGCTGGCCGAGTGCTATCGTGGCGTGGGCCGAATGGCGGAAGCCCGCGAGGCATACCTGCGGGCGAAGGAACTCGACGTCTGCCCGCTGCGCATCCCGCAGCCGATGAACCAGGCCATTCTCGACGTGGCGCGCGAAACGGGCACGCCGCTGGTCGACGTCGAAAAGCTCTTCGAGCAGAGCAGTCCTCACGGCATTGTGGGCAGCGAGCTATTGGTCGATCACGTTCACCCCGGTTTCAAGGGACACCAACGGATCGCCGATGCTCTGGCCGACAAGTTGGTGGAACTGGGGCGCCTCCGTCCGGCGTCCGATTGGCAGGCAAAAAAGCGTAGCGCCTTCCAGAAGCATCTCGACGGCCTCGACGACAATTACTATATCCGCGGAGAGCAGCGGCTGAAAAACTTGCGGCTCTGGGCCCAAGGTCGGGCCACGACCGTTCGACCGTCGGCGTCCAGCGCTGGCCAACGGCCGTAGGTCCCGATGCCGAACCATCCAATGCCATGATGAGTGACGACGCCCGCGAACCGCCCGTGCAAAGTGTTGGCCAAAGCTCCGCGGCCGGGAGCGTGCCGGTCTTTAATTGCCATGCTTGCTTGTCGACGCCCGACGCCGAAGGGTGGATCACGGCGCGCTGCTCGAATCTGCCCGAAATCGTGGTTCGAGGCAAAACCCAGCGCGAGGCGCTGGCCGCGATGGTTGCCGCGTTCAAATCCGCCCTGTCGCGATACCGCGCCGCGGGCCGGGCGATTCCCTGGGCGGAATCCCCCGCGAAACCCGAACCGGGCGAACAGGAACGCTGGATTGCCGTCCATCTGTAGCTGGCAAGGCGAGCAGGTCAGCCCGATCGAGTATGCGCCGACCTGGGTGTGGTTGTTTTCGGCCACGAGCACGATCGGTTTGGCGGACGGCTTGGGCTTCCCGGTGAGCACGACGCACGTCCTCTCCTCGGCGGTGGCCGGCACCATGCTGGCGAACCGCTCGGTAGTGCAGCTTGATTCCATCAAGAAGATCGCCCGGGGCCTGGGCGTCGACACTTCCGGCCACCGTCGTGCTCGCCGGCGGCGCCTTTTTCCTACTCCGTCTGGTGCTGGACCTGGACTGACGGTTTTGACAGCAATTCGTGCGCGCGATAAGCTGGCGGCAGAAGGTACCGCGCTAGGCCAAACGAACCGTCGGCGACAGAAAATTGACCGTTCCCGAAAGTTCGACGACAATCAGGGCTGGACTTGGAGATGCAAGTGATCTCACGAGCCGGTGGTTTCACTTCAGCTTGCGAGCGTTGCTAATATCACGCTTCGACCGTACTAACACTGGAGGGTAACCGTGAGAAAGACGACTTTTCTGGGCTTTATGGCGATGATCCTCCTCGGATGCGTGCTGGCGGCGACGCGGAGCGACGCAGAGCAAGAGGGCGACAATCAAACTCCGCAATCGCCGTTCAAGGGTCAAATCTTGGTCATCTCATCGAAAAGCAATGTCGAAATAGGAGCGGTGCTAGAAGACGCCTCGGTCAAGCGGCTTGGCCAGCACTCTTTCCTGGTAGGAAAAGGCGCGGACGATTGTCACCCGGATAATTGGCACAAGGGCCGAACGGTTTGGGTCGCAATCGATGACATAGCCCAAATCGCCGAGTTTGAAAACATCGATGAATACACGCGGCACCAAAAAGAACTTGCGGCCCAGGAAGAAAAGCGCGAGGCCATCCAAAAAGAACTTGCGGCCCAGGAAGAACGTTCCGATCGGCTCATGGCCCGCTTTAACTCCTTGATGAGCGATGAGAAGCGACGTGATGCGGAGACCGTTGCTGAAATATTGCAGCATCGCGACGCGCCTTCGTCCGTTACGCCACCGAATGATGTCGGCTTCCAAAGGTGGCTACTCGACCGAACGGAATGGGACAGGTTTATCGAGGATTACCTCGACAAACACAGCCCGTGACCACTGGGCGCCGCAGCCGCTGTGCCGCCCTTTTTTCGGGCGCTTCCGCCATACCGGTCGCTTGACGAAAATCCTGTCGATTAGCCTGACCCACTACCTCGAATCGCACCACCGCGACTGCCTACGAGACCAACTCCACCACGGGCTGGGCGTTGTCTTCCATCAGGTATTGCGGGCGGCCGTTGAGGTCGGCGATCGTCGTCTGGCCGACATCGATGCCGAGATGCTTGAACAGCGTGGCGTAGACTTCGCCGAACGTCACCGGCCGCGCGACGGTTTCCCCGGCGATGCGGTCGGTGGCGCCGATCACCTGCCCGTGCCGCATCGCGCCGCCGGCCAATAGCGCGCAGTTCACCTGCGGCCAATGGTCGCGGCCCACGATGGATCTGATCTTCGGCGTCCGGCCGAATTCCCCCCACACGACGACGGCGCAGTCGTCCGCCAGACCCCGCAGATGCAGGTCTTCCACGAGCGCGCTGACGCATCGATCGAAGACCGGAAAATCCACAACTCCAGATAACCTCGGCTAGCCGTTCGTCCAGTTATAGCTTGTGGTTTCGCCGGTCCGGTCGACGCGGCTAGTGAGGTCGCCGGAACTGTTGAAGTCGAGGGTCACTCCCTGGTGCGTCACAAGCTGCCAGCCGCCCGTGACGGCGGTGAGCGTGTCGAAGGCGTGCGGCCCGGCCGGGCTGGTGTAAGAATTTCCCGGGCCGGCCGTGAAATTCCAACCCTCGGCGCAACCTTGGCGTGAGGGTTTCCGAGATCCGTTCCGGACAAGCCGAAGATCAGTGTTCCTACTCTTTGTATAGACGCGAACCGGCGACCGATGCCGCAATAATTCTTTCCAGAATTCTTTGGCACGCGGCTTGCCGACGACCGACAGCCACTCGCGAGAGAGAGGGCAAAAGCAACACACTCAGCCTTTCGCGTCACTGGCAACGCGAGGTCGTTCGATCGGCCATGATCTCGGCGCTACTTCTTCGCCGGCTCCTTCAGCTTTTCGTGAAACACCTTCTTCACCTTGACGACCTTCGGCCGGATGACGGCGCTGCAATACCCCTGCTCGCGGTGAAGGTTGTAATAGTTCTGGTGATAGTCCTCGGCCGGGTAGAACTCGGAAAACTTCGTGATTTCGGTCACGATCGGTTTGCGGAAGGCGTGCTCCTCTTGGAGCTTCTTTTTGTAATGCTCGGCCAGCTCTTGCTGCCGCGGGTTATGGTAGAGAATCACGGAGCGATACTGCGTGCCCTCGTCGGCCCCTTGACGGTTGAGCGTCGTCGGATCGTGCGTCTGCC
This sequence comes from Pirellulales bacterium, assembly GCA_035533075.1. Classification (NCBI taxonomy): domain Bacteria; kingdom Pseudomonadati; phylum Planctomycetota; class Planctomycetia; order Pirellulales; species Pirellulales bacterium. The sequence goes on from DATLUO010000193.1 coordinate 90,619, forward strand.
AGAACACTTCCAGTAGCTCCGGATAGGAAATCACTTCGGGGTCGTAGGCGATCTGGATCACCTCGGCGTGGCCCGTTTGCCCGCTGCAAACTTGTTGATAGGTGGGATGCGGGAAGATGCCGCCGCTGTAGCCCGATACGACCGACCGCACCCCTTTGAGCTGCTGAAAAACGGCCTCGCTGCACCAAAAGCAACCGGCGCCGAAGGTCGCCTTCTCGAGTCCTGGCGAGCGCTCGTCGGTGGAAGTCGATGGTTCGTTCATATCGCTCTCCTTTGCTGTTTCGGTTGGGTCCGCGGCCGCTTTCGATTTCGCGGGCGGCTTGTTTGCCCGTGGCGCGGCAACCAGCGCTGGGAGGGCCGCGCCCAGAGCCATCAACGCCGAGCATGCCAGGGTCACCGCGTTTCGTCGCGCATCAGACATGGTTACCTCCCAAAATTGGTTTCACGCGCGGGATGCCCCACGGCCCCAACCTATTTTAGGCGGAAGCGGGCAGAATGCCAAAGCCCTCCCCGTCTTGCCGGACCGGGTAGCCGCTTGGGCAGCCAAGTGCGGGCCGCTAACGTTTTCGCGGCCGGGCCGGAGGTCGCACGGCCATCTTGGGACGCCGGGCCACGTAAAATGCCGGATCGTCGATGATCCAGCCCGTCGACCAGGTACGGCCGTCGTCGGCGCTGATCAGGTCAAAGAAAAACGTGTCGAACTGGTGGCAGGTGAAGCCGTAGGGAAACTGCGAGCTGACGCGGTCGGCCGAGGTCAGGTCTTCGATGCCCGGCTTGGCGTAATAGTGAAACTGGCCGTCGGTCGTACACGACATGCCCATCGTCCACCAGCCGGTCTGCTTGATGTCGGGTCCCCGCAGGTCGCGGCCGCTCGGTCCGGCCCGCAGCAAGAAGAACGCCGAGTCTGCTTTGTGCCGGCGGTCGCTCTTGCTGTTAAACACGATCCACATTCCGGGCCAATACTCTTCGACCGGTTCCTTGCCGTCGGGCCGCGAGCCGTGCGCCCCGGCCCGCACTGCGAAGGTGTTGCCCGTCCGCCGCTCCCATTCGTCAAAGGGCGGCATATAGACCCGCACCACGAAGCTGGGCAGCCACGAGACCGGCACGCCGCGGCCCATCGCGCCGCGCACGTTGGCGACGAAATCGTCCTGCTGGCTGTGGTAACTGGGCCGGTCGGGCGTGCCCGTGTAAAGCGACCGCATCAAGAGCGAGCCGCGGCTGCCCGACAACCCGCCTTCGGGCGTGGCCACGCGCTGAAGCAGGTCGGGGTGGCCCCGCAACGGCCCTTCGAACCAGCGGCGGTTGCGCGAATAGCCGTTGGGCAAGCGCGATTGGCCGTCGAGCTCGGAACTGTTTTTGGGGTTATTGAAGACGTAGCTCCAGTTCGGGTCTTCGAAGTCGTCGCCCGCGTTGGAGATTTTTTCGCCCGTGCCGGGCACCAACGGCTCGTAGGCCGCCGCCGTGACGGCGAAGAACATGCAGGCGATGCCCACGACGAGCGTGCGCGGCGACAGGACATAAAGAGTGGAACGCATCACGGCAAGAACCTCCCTGTTCAATGACGAACGATTCGCTCGGCCCCCGATTGGGGCGATTCTGCCACAAGCCGCATCGCGGGGCAAGCCGAAACGTCCGTTCGTTTTGTCGTAAGTCGGCAGAAAACCGCGGTTCGTTGCGCGTGCCGCCCGTGCAGCACCGGCCACCCTGTGACGGAATGCAAAACCCAAGCCTTTTGCGTCACTGGCAACGAAAGGTCACTTGAGCGACTTGCCATGCAACACGAACCGGTTCAAGCGTTTAGGTCGCTCACCGCTGGCCGACGCCGCAGCCTCCCGCACTGCGACGGGCAAGCAACAGCGCCGCGCGCGGAGCAGTTTGACGAGCGTCCAGACGTTCATTCCTTGGCGATGCCGCTGGCCGCGGGTGAGGCTCTGCCCTGATATGCTGGGTGATTCGCCAAAGCAGGACCGCGACGATACGATGAAAACGCCACCGCGAAAAGGGCCAAGGCCGCCTCAGCTCCATGCGTTGGTGCCAACCACTCCTTTTATTCCACACTGCCAGCCGACACTTCATGACCCCAGTAACCAAACAAAAGATGCCGCGGGGCGGCGGCGCTGCGTCGCCCGAACCCGATCTCGGCGCCGCGTTCCGCCTGGTGATGCGGCTGATGGCCCTCCGCGGCACCAGCGGTCAGGAACGCGCGGTGGCCGACTTCGTGACCGAGCGACTGCGAGAAGGGGGTGCCACGGCCAAGGCCATTCAGTTCGACGACGCCCACCGCAAGTCGCCACTGCGCGGCGAAGTCGGCAATTTGTACTTCTCGCTCGGCGGCACGCTCCGCGGCCCGCGGCGGCTGCTGATGGCGCATCTCGACACCGTGCCTCTGTGCGTGGGCTGCAAACCGGTCCGTAAAGGCGAACGCGTCGTCTCGGCCGATCCGCACACCGGCCTGGGCGCCGACGACCGTGCCGGTTGCGCCGTCATCCTCACGGCGGCCCTGGAAATCCTGCGACGAAAGCTGCCCCATCCGCCCTTGACCTTCCTCTGGCCGGTGCAAGAAGAGGTGGGCCTGCACGGGGCGCGGCTGGCGCGGCTGTCGAAGTTGGGCAAGCCGCGGTTGGCTTTCAACTGGGACGGCGGTCCGGCGGAAAAGCTCACCATCGGGGCCACCGGCGCTTTTCGCATGACGTTCGAAGTCGAGGGCCTCGCCAGCCACGCGGGCGGCGCTCCGGAACAGGGCGTCAATGCCATTACCATCGCCGGCCTGGCCATCGCCGAACTGGAGCGCAAAGGTTGGCTGGGCGATATCCGCAAAGACGGCCGGCACGGCACGAGCAATATCGGCGTCATCCAGGGCGGCGCCGCGACGAACGTCGTCACCGACCACGTCAAGCTGCGTGCCGAATGTCGCAGCCACGACGGTACGTTCCGCAAGCAGATTCTGACCGCGTTCGAAGACGCCTTCCAACGGGCCGCCGCCGCGGTCAAAAACGTCGCCGGTGCCGGCGGGAAAGTACGCATGGAAAGCCAGCTCGACTACGACTCCTTCCGCCTTGCCGACCGCGAACCGTGCGTGCTGGCGGCCGAGGCGGCCGTGCGGGCAACCGGCGCCGAGCCGCTGCGGGCGATCACCAACGGCGGACTCGATGCCAACTGGCTCACGGCCCGCGGCATTCCCACGGTCACGCTGGGCTGCGGCCAGCAGAGCGTCCACACCACCGCCGAGCAGCTCGATATCGCGGCCTTCGAGCGGGCCTGCCGCATCGCCCTGCGCCTGGCCACGGCCGCGGATTGAGGCTGTAGGGTGGGACCAGCGAGCGTGCGAGCGCCGGCCCACGAGTGTTTAGGATTCAGGGTTCAGGAAGACCCTAATGTGAAACCAACTCGCGCCGACCCAACGCAAGGTGCGGCGGACATCGGCCGTTGCGGGTTGCGCCTGAACGCTGAACCCTTTGACTCTGCCCCAGCCACCGTTACAAAACGCTTTTTCTACCGCGCTTGCCTTTGGCGCGGCTAGACTATAAAGTCCACTCCGTTGCTTTCAGTCCAGGTCGTTGAGATGCTGTTTGCCGATCGAGTCGCGGGGCTTCTAACGCCCGCCCAGTTGACGCTGCTCGACTTGGCTCTTGTCTTCGGCCTGTTGATCTGGTCGCGGCTGCCGCCCGACTTTGTGCTGGTCGGCGGCGTGGCCTTGCTCGTACTGACGGGCATTCTCGATGCCCGCGAGGCGCTGGCCGGCCTGGCCAACGAGGCCATGGTGACGGTCGGCATCCTGTATGTCGTCGGCGCCGGAGTGCGCCAGACCGGCGGCGTCGATTGGATCGCACAGCGCCTGTTCGGAAAGCCGAAATCGACGTTCAACGCCATCGTGCGGCTGATGTTTCCCGCCGCCGGGCTGAGCGCGTTTATGAACAACACGCCGTTGGTGGCCATGCTGATCCCGGCCGTGACCGATTGGGCGAAGATGCACCGCATCGCCACCTCGAAGTTGATGATTCCGCTCAGCTACGCGGCCATCCTTGGCGGCACGTGTACGCTCATCGGCACCAGCACCAACCTGGTGGTCGACGGACAGGTCAAAGAAGAAGCCAAGCGACGCATTGCGGCCGACGTGAAGGCGGGCATGCCGGAGGCCAAGGCGCGCGAGAAGTTCGAGCGAGAGACCCGCTTGCCCGCCGACGGACTGGCGATGTTCGACATCACCTGGGTGGGCCTTCCGGCGGCGGTCCTCGGTTGCGGGTTCATGGCCGTGGCGGCGTGGTGGCTGTTGCCCGACCGCAAACCGGCCATGAGCAATCTGGAAGACCCGCGTTCGTATACCGTCGAGATGCTGGTCGAACCCGACAGCCCGCTGGTGGGCAAAGCGATCGAAGAGGCCGGGCTGCGTCACTTGCCCGGCGCCTACCTGGTGGAGATCGACCGCGAAGGGTTTATTCTGCCGGCCGTGAGTCCCGACGAGCGGTTGCGCGGCAACGACCGGCTGGTGTTTGTGGGCGTGGTCGATTCGGTGCTCGATTTGCAAAAGATTCGCGGGCTGGTGCCGGCCACCGACCAGGTGTTCAAGCTCTCCGCCCCGCGTTCGTCGCGCTGCTTGATTGAAGCGGTGGTGTCGAATAGTTGCCCGTTGGTGGGCAAGACGATCCGCGACGGCCGCTTCCGCTCGATTTACAACGCGGCCGTGATCGCGGTGGCCCGCAACGGCGAGCGGATCAACAAGAAGATCGGCGACATCGTGCTGGCGCCCGGCGACACGCTGCTGTTGGAAGCGCACCCGGCGTTCGCCGACCAGCAGCGAAACAACCGCGACTTCTTTCTCGTCAGCCGGCTGGAAGACTCGCAGCCGCCCAGGCACGAGCGGGCCTTGGTGGCGGCGGGCATCCTGATCGGCATGGTGCTGCTGGCGAGCCTCACGTCGCTGGGCATGTTCAAGGCGTCGCTGCTGGCCGGGGGACTGATGCTGGCCACGCGCTGCTGCTCGGTGTCGCTGGCCCGCCGCAGCATCGACTGGGAAGTGTTGCTGGCCATCGCCGCGTCGTTTGCCATCGGCGCGGCGTTGGAAAAGACGAAGGCCGCCGAGATGATCGCCCATCAAATGATCGGGCTGGCCCAGGGAAACGCTTGGGCCTCGCTGGCCATCGTCTACCTGGCCACATTGCTGGCGACCGAGTTGATCACGAACAACGCCGCGGCCGCGCTGATGTTTCCGATGGCCGTCAAAACCGCCGAGGGCCTGCAGGTGAACTGGATGCCGTTTGTGATCGTGGTGATGATGGCCGCCTCGGCCGGCTTCGCCACGCCGATCGGCTATCAAACGAACCTGATGGTTTATGGTCCGGGCGGCTACCGCTTCAGCGACTATCTGAAAGTCGGCGTGCCGCTGGACCTGTTGATCGGTGTGATTACGGTGCTGCTCGCGCCGTTTTTATGGCCGTTTTAGTAATCGCCGGTACGACTCATCGTCGTAGGTGGGACCAACTCAGCTTTAAGACACTACCCGGGATGCGCCGCGTGATTCCGCCGAGGCGGAGCTCGCGCCGCTGCGCGACCGGCGGCGGTTTCACTTCACGGAATTCTCGGCGCTGATGTTTGCCGAGATCCGTCTCTGTCATGCCCGCCGCAACATCGCCGCCGCTCGTTCCTGGTACGACCTCTGGCAGCGCATGGTTCCCGACGGTCCCCAGCTCGACGCCGCCCGCGAGTTGCTGGAAGACCGCTCTACGCGCTGGATGAAACGGATGTGGGACGCGGCATGGCGGCGGGGCGGTTGAAAGGACGCGGCGGACGCGGCAACCTCCGGACGTTAATTGAGGATCGAGGCCGCCCATGCCGAAGCGATTCGCTCTTGCTTGACAGCCCCCACCGCAAGGCGTCAAATTGCGGTTTCAAGCATCCGACGAAACCCCCTGGTCTTTGCTGTGAGTTCCCACCTTGAAAGACTTTGAATACGCCGCCGCCACCAGCGTCGATGAGGCCGTGAGCCTGTTGGCCGCCCGTGGAGAACGGGCGAAAATCCTGGCGGGCGGCACCGATATTCTCGTGCAGTTGCGCGAAGGGCTGCGCGAGGCCGACTTGGTGCTCGACGTCAAGAAAATCCCCGAGCTGATGGAACTGTCGTTCAGCCGCGAGCGCGGCTTGCGGTTGGGCGCCGGCGTGCCGTGCTACAAGATTTACGAAAACGAAGCGGTCAAGACGGCCTATCCGGCGCTGGCCGATTCGGCACGCATCATCGGCGGCTGGCAGATTCAAAGCCGGGCCAGCATCGGCGGCAACCTGTGCAACTCGTCGCCGGCCGCCGATTCGATTCCGTCGCTGATCGCACTGGACGCCGTCTGCCAGATCGCCGGCCCCGGCGGACGACGTAGCCCGCCGGTGGCCGAGTTTTGCACCGGGCCGGGCAAGAACGTTTTGCAGCGCGGCGAGTTCCTGGTATCGCTCGATTTTCCGCCGCCGCAGCCGCACAGCGGTTCGCGCTATCTGCGGTTCATTCCCCGCAACGAAATGGACATCGCCGTGGTCGGCGTCGGCGCCTGGCTGCGGCTCGATGCCAGTGGCAAGAACATCGACGAAGCCCGGCTGGGCATTGCCGCCGTGGCTCCCACGCCGCTGGCCGCCACCGAGGCCGCGACTTGGCTGGCGGGCAAGCCGGCGACGCTGGAGTCGTTTACCGAGGCCGGCCGCTTGGCCCGCAGCGTTGCCCGGCCGATTACCGATATGCGTGGCCCGGCCGATTACCGAGTGCATCTCGTCGGCGTAATTGCCCAGCGGGCCCTGGCTGAGGCGGCTGAGAGGGCGAGGGGCCGCCACGCGAATCAAAGCTAAATGGCCGCAGCGATCCTACCGGGAATGCCGCAGTGATGCGCGCGTCTTACGCGGAGAATCGGGTTCGCAACCGCTGACGGCATCGCAAGCAGAACCGCCAGGCGGGACGGGCGAACGGCCAGCGCACGAGCCACACGCCGAACCAGAGCAGCGACTCCGTGAGGCCGAGCACGGCAGGGCAGGTCAAAAGGAACACCAACGTGCAGCCGAATCCCACGCCCAGCACGGCGCTCCACGGCAATGCTTGCCGCACGTGTGCCTCGACGTGGACCACCACCCAACGGATGCCGGCGAAGTAGATGGCGGCAAACGTGGTCAAGAACAGCAGCGAGCTGAGGGCGAACTGCCCGCCTTGCGCTCGCTCGTTCGTGGCCCAAAAGTACATCCACGCCAGGGCCAGGCCGGCGCAAACGAGCACCGCCCCGATCGTCGCCGCATACATGATGGTGAACGAGTGCCCGCTCAACGCCGACAGCCCGAGGGCCACCATCGCCAGCCAACCTAAATTGGCAATCGCGCGGCACCACAGGAGAGTGCGGCTCGTTGGCTCGCAAGTCGCGCCGGAATCGGGCACGGTCGCTGCCGGAAAAACAACATCATTTCGCCGAGAATCGCCCTTGCTGACTTCGAGCGGCATGTCAGTTCTGCAGCGGCCCATCCTCTTTGTTGAGGTGCCGCCGCAGATAGCGGGCACGCTCGATGTTGCGGTCGGCCGTGTCCAACTCGCTGCCGGTCAGCTTTTGCAGGTGCGCCGGCTGCGTGTAAATGAACAACTTGTTCACCAGCGGTATCTCCAGGTCGGCGATCAGTCCCAGGTTCACGCCCATCCGCACGCTCGACAGCAGATGCATGGTCTCCTCGGAGCTGATCGTCTGGGCGGTCCGCAGGATGCCGTAGGCCCGGCTCACGCGGTCGTGCAGGGTTTCGTGGCTCTCGCGAATCAAGAACTCACGGGCCTTGCGCTCGTAGTCGATAATCTGCGGCACCACGTCGCCCACCTGCTTTACCAGGTCGGTCTCGGTGCGCCCCAGCGTCACCTGGTTGCTGATCTGGTAAAAATCGCCCATCGCTTGCGAGCCTTCGCCGTACAGCCCCCGCACCGCCAGACTGATCTTTTGTAGCGAACGGAACAGCTTTTCGATCTGCCGCGTGATGACCAACGCCGGCAAGTGCAGCATCACGCTCACGCGCATGCCCGTGCCGACATTCGTGGGGCAGGCCGTCAAATAACCAAGCCGATCGCTGAAGGCATACGTGACTTGCGACTCGACCAGGTCGTCGATCGTGTTGATCTGCTCCCAGGCCGCCAGCAAGTCCAGCCCGCTGTGCATCACTTGAATGCGGAGATGGTCTTCCTCGTTGATCATCAGGCTGACGCGCTCTTGCGGGTCGATGGCCACGCCACGGGCGCCTTCGGCCTCGGCGTGCTCGCGGCTGATGAGCTGCCGCTCGACGAGAAACTGGCGGTCGAGCCCTTCGAGCTTGTTGACGTCGAAGTAGACCAACTCGGCGGCCCCCGGCGCCCGCATCACGCGGTCGCGCAGCATGCGTTCGATCTCGGCCCGGTCGGAGGGCGTGGCCCGGCTGATGAAGGCGAACTCCGCCAGGTTGCGGGCCAGCCGAATGCGGCTGCTGATCACGATGTCCGATTCCGGACCCGATCCCCGCAGCCACTCGCCGCTCGTGCGTGCCAATTCTTCTAGTTCCACGGCGTCACGACAACCTTTCGATTTGCCGAATTTCGTCACGCAACTGCGAAGCCTTCTCGTAGTCTTCGCCCTGGATGGCCTCTTTCATCTCCCGCCGCAGCCGGATCAACTGCGTCTGTTCGTCGGTGCCGCCGGTGGTGCGGCGCGGCCGCTTGCCCGCATGCGCGCTCTCGCCGTGGATGTTCAGGATCAGCGGGTCCAACTCCTTGCGAAAGCAAACGTAGTCATGCGGACAGCCCAGCCGGCCGTGGTTGCGGAATTCAAAGAAGGTGATGCCGCAGATCGGGCAGGCCTGCTGATCGAGCTTGGCCAACTCTTCGGCAGTGCCGCCCACAAGCTGCTGTGCCAGCGCGCCGGCCAGGTTTCCGGCCGGCTGGTCGTCGGACTCGGTGAGATATTGCCTGGCGTGCTCTTCGCAAAGGTGCAGTTCCTGCGGTTTGCCGCCCGTCAACTCGGTGATGTGAAACGTGGCCGACTTGTCGCAGCGTTGGCACTTCATTCTTCGATCCGCACGCGTGGCGACCGACAAAGACCGGCTGATCGGGTCGCTGTTTGGGGCATTCGATTCTGCGGGAATTCTATCAGTGCCCCCCACAGTGTCAATGGACGTGGACCGGCGTCGTGTTCGGCTGCGGCATGCCGGGCGTGCTGCGGCCGTCGGCGACGTACTTGTCGAGCAGCGCCGTCAGCCGTTCGACCACTTCGGGGTGTTCATCATAGAGGTTGTGCCGCTCGCCGATGTCCGCCGCCAGGTCGTAAAGCTGCACCGGCGGCAGCCCGGCGGCCTCCTTGCTGCCCGGCTTGGGCGCGCTCCAGCCGCCCGAATCGCGGCACAGTTCCAGCTTCCAGTTTCCTTGCCGGATGGAAAACGAGCCGTTGATCGAGTGATGCACGATGGCCTCGCGCCGCGGTGGCTCGGCCTTACCCAGCAGTGCCGGCAAAATGCTGACGCTGTCTTCCGCGGCGTCGGCGGGCAACGTTTCGCCGATCAAGTCTGCAAACGTGGCCATCACGTCGGTCAGGCACACCAAGGCGTCGCTCTGTCCGCCGGCCTGGACCTTGTCCGGCCACCGCGCGATGAACGGAATGCGATGTCCGCCGTCGTAGATGTCGGCCTTGGCGCCGCGAAATACATAGCTCGGCTGATGGCCGTGCGCCGCCAGCGTTTTCAAATCGGCGACGGGCGAACAGCCGTTGTCGCTCGTGAGGATGACCAGCGTGTCGTCGGCGGCGCCGCGGTCGTTCAGCGCGTCGAGCACGCGGCCCACGGTGTCGTCGACTTGCATCACGAAATCGGCGTAGTCGTTGATGCCGCTTTTGCCCCGCCACTCGTCGGTCGGCTCGATCGGCGCGTGCGGCGCGTTGAGCGGAAAGTAGAGCAAGAAGGGCGGCTGGTCGCGGTCGGCCGAGGCGTGCTCTCGGATGAAGGCCACGGCCTTCTCGGTGAGCGTGGGAAGCACCTTCACGGCTTCGAAATCATCGGCGGCCGGTCCCAGCCGCACAATCTTCTTCTCCTTGGTCGGCACGGCCGTGAAGCGGTCGTTTTCGATGAACACGTAGGGCGACATATCGAGCGAGGCGCTGATGCCGAAGTAATAATCGAAGCCCACCGCGTTGGGTCCGCCGGCGATCTTGCCCGCATAATCGACGTCCCAGGCCTTGGCATAGCCCTTGCCGAAGTTGGCCTTGTCGTCGGCCACGCCGCCGTCTTTGAGCGGCATATCCATGCCCAGGTGCCATTTGCCGACGCAGGCGGTGACGTAACCGTGTTGTCGGGCGAGTTGGGCGATGGTCAGCCGGCCGGGCTCAATGAGCGGCCGTGAATATCCGCCCAGCACGCCGCTTTTGAGCCGCGAGCGCCAGTTGTACCTGCCCGTGAGAATGCCGTAGCGCGTCGGCGTGCAGACCGACGAGCTGGAATGGGCGTCGGTAAAGATCATCCCGTCGGCCGCCAAGCGGTCGATCCTGGGCGTGGCAATTTTGCCCTCCGGGTTCAGGCACTTGACATCGCCGTAGCCCAGGTCGTCGACCAGGATGACCACGACGTTCGGCGGGTTTTTCGGTTCGCCGGAAAGTGCGGTAAGAGTCGAAAAGCCGACGATCGCAACGGCCGCGGCGGTGTGAATGAGCGTCGTCAGCGCGCGCGGCAAATGCCTGCGACCGAAACGGCAAGACGGCAGTGAAGGCAGTGAGGTTTTCATGGTCGGCTTCACCAAATCTTTGCGAGCTTACGAGAAAGCAACGAGGCGTATCCAAGCGCAAAGTATGGGTGCAAGCGGGGTCGGGGTCAACGGGGGTCGACCAGCGACGGAAAGCGGGCCCTTCTCGGCACGGTTCTCGCGACCGCGTTTCGCGGCTGTCTCGCGGGCGAATTACCGGCCAGCGTAGTTCGCAACGGCCGCCATAACAATCCCTTCGTCTGCGAGAAGGGAGTTTCTGCTTGCGGTTCGCGGTACGACCAGTCCACGCGTTCACGCCACCGACCTTAGCCAATTCGCGATCGACAGGAGTAGAAGAAGTGGATTAGGCAGACCTGTGGCAATTCGGAGCTCAGGCGGAATAATTACTCGGCGCTGGCCCCGCCGGCCTGGTTCTTCCATCGGCGGCGAGTTTATGTGCCAGTGCGATGGCGCGTGTGCCGGGTAACAGCCAACGATCTTTTCCCATTGCTGCAACCATGGCTCAATTGGAGGTTTATAACCTTCCACTGGATCGAGTTCCCATCGTATTTGCCGAATCGCAGGGCTCTCAAGATCGTCGATCCGGATGTAGCACCTTTGGTACAGTTCAATCGTACCAACATCCGTCGAAAAGTCGGTTACGAACCTGCCGCCGCCTGCTGGCGCAGCAGTCGCGTAAGGCCTTGTCACAAGGAGAATGCTGGCTTGCCCCCGCGGCGAAATCTGGATCGGAATCGTTGCACGGTCGCGACGATGGCGCTGAATTAAGTCGCGCGATTCCGCTTCGGCAATCCCAGCCGCGATTACCAACCACTTGGCCCCGGCCCTGTTGATGATCTCTACATCGAAAAGCTGGGCCCCTTCTACCGTGCGCTGAAAAACGCCTGCTTGCAGCAGGCAATCTTCAAGATGCCGCTGAATCCGCTCAAATCGGAAGTCCATGTATTACTCAGCCAGCGTGGCGCTTTAGCTGTTCATTCCAATCAGCGATATCTTCTGGCGCCGGGATTTCGCCTGGCAAGGCATGCAGCTCTTCGTTCCAAGCGCTCGGCAGGCGGTCGGGCAATCGCCCGACCGCGTTGCAATCGAGTAACGGTAATAGTCCCGTTGCGTCATGAACGTCGGAGTGCGCGAAGGACATCAAGTCCGGCGCCCGTCGACAGAGTGCGGCATAATCGGCCCGGCGAATAACCACTACCGTTCCCGGCGACGCCGCCAGCCGTTGACGCCAGCCGTTGAGCCATGCACCCACGGACTCGGCGCTCGCTTGGGGAACGAGGAGAAAACGCCGCGGAATTGGCGCGCTCTGATCCACATTCTCGTAGAGCTCAATGCTAAACCGCTGCAGAGCCACTTGATTGCTTGGCAACAAAACCGGTACGTCCGGAAAACCGTCAAGAGCAGCCTTGAGCACCAACAAGGCGCGAACCAAGTCGGTCTTGCTTTCCCACAATAGCACCTGTATGCCCCGATTTTTCAGGTTGAGTACCCGCAACAGATGCTCGGCGCTTTCCATCTCACCTCCCTACTTTCTGCTTGGCCTCTTTTCTGAGTCTGAAGCGGTCAAGTGCGGGCCGCGCTAGTGGATGAACCGTGATTCGCTGTTCATCACTTGAGGTACGCTGAACAAGTAGGCTGATCGGCGAGCGCAGCAATTCCGCCGCCTCGCCTAAGCCTGTTCCGTACTCGTCGATTTCGCCCAGTAGCTCAAGCTGCCTGAGCGAATAGTCCTGATAATTCCGAAGCGCATTGTTGATCACCAGCGAACAATCGGACGGCTCAATTCTGTCGTGTCCGGCCAAATGAGCTTCCAGACAAGCACTGCGCAAGAACTGAACGAAGTAACGCGCTACGCCGCCCGAGTAGTAAGCGAGCATTCTCAACGACTCGTCCCCTATCAAGCCGCGAAGCTGCGCACCTATGGCCATTTTCCAGTAAACCTGCGGAATCGCGCCGTTGTTTGGGTCGGGAACCTCAAGAGGATAGACCAGCAAGGGCGAATTCCAACGCGATTCGACAGAATGCCTGAGATCACCAAGCGTGTATTCGAACGGAGCCGTCATAACCAATGATGCGGCAAGTCGTTGCCACTGAGGGTGCGCGTCGACGAGCACCTCCTTCGCGGCAGCCGGATCGCGAATCTTGTCCACGTGGTCGACGAGAATTACGGGCTGTCGCCGCGATTTCTGTTGTATCCATTTGAGTAGCCGATTGAGCTGGTTGAGCAAGGTATCCGGAATCAGGCCAAAGCGGTCGGCGGCCTGAGAAACCGCCTGGTGCAGGGCTGCTTTGCCGAGTATCAGCAACAGCCCCGAGTCTCGGCTGTCTTCCGTCAGAGACACAGGGTACTCCATGTCGTGGAACCGGAAAACGACGCCTTGCCGGTCGTCTTCGTACTGCCCTTTTAGCCAGTCTACGAGTGTCTCGATCGTTGCATTTCGAATGTCGCGCCGTTCCGGTTGGCGCACACCGCCATACGAGGCACTTGCACTCCAACAATCTCGAAAAATCGCCAACAGCACCGCGGCCGCTCCGCAATGTTCGGTCCGACCCCAATTTGGCCGCTGACTAGAAGTCTGGCCTTGCCTCTGCGGCTCGACAACTCCAATTGAAGCCTGGGTTGAAACCCGTCGTCCCGCTCGACAGACGGCATCCGATCGTCAGCGATTTCTGATGAAGCGGGACGCTCGGCATCCAGGCGCCCGAGCACCGTGCGAAGTTGCTGCAGGTCTGACAGTGCGCTCGGCATGATGTTACGCTCCCGGCAGATGGTGGCCCAGCTTTTCGCGTTTGGTGGCCAGATAGCGTGCGTTGTGCTCGTTGATCGGCGCCACGATCGGCACCTGGTCGACCACTTCCAAGTCGAAGCCGTCGTAGATGAAGGCGTTCGTCTTTTTCGGATTGTTGGTGAGCAACCGCACCTTGCTCAGGCCGAGATCCTTGAGAATCTGGATGCCCACGCCGTAATCGCGCATGTCGGCCTTGAATCCGAGCGCCTGGTTCGCCTCGACGGTGTCCATGCCCTTGTCTTGCAGACTGTAGGCCTTGATCTTGTGGGCCAGGCCGATGCCGCGTCCCTCTTGCGGCAGATAAATCAGCACGCCGGTTTCCTCCTGGCAGATCATCTCCAAGGCCATCCGCAATTGGTCGCCGCAATCGCAACGCAGCGAATTCAGCAGGTCGCCGGTCAAACACGACGAGTGCAACCGCACCAGCGGCGCCGCCACCGTGGTCGGCGTGCCGAAAACCAGCGCGAACGGCTCCTGCGACTCGTATTTGACGCCGTAATAAATGCACGTCGCCGGGCCGTAGTGCGTCGGCAACTGGCACTCGGCCTGGCGATAGACGAGCTTTTCGCGTGCCCGACGATAGCGAATCAACTCTTCGATGGTGGTGATTTCCAGCCGGTGGTGCCGGGCCAGGTCGATCAGTTCTTCGCGATTGGCCCGGTCGCCGCTTTCGCCAAGAATCTCACAGAGCACGCCGGCCGGATAAAGGCCCGCCAGGCGTGCCAGGTCGATGGCCGCTTCGGTGTGCCCTGCCCGGCGGAGCACGCCGCCTTCTTTGGCCATGATCGGGTACATGTGGCCGGGCCGCACGAAATCGGCCGGCTGGCTGCGCGGGTCGATCAGAGCCAGGATGGTCGTCGCTTTCTCCTGGGCCGTGATGCCGGTGCGGGCACTGCTGTGATCGACCGCCACGGTGAAGGCGGTGCGCAGCGGGGCGGTGTTCTGGTCGACCATGGGCGTGAGCTTGAGCCGCTCGCAGACTTCCGGCAGCACGGGCACGCACACCTGCCCGCGGCCGTGCTTGAGCATGAAATTGACGATGGCCGGCGTGACCTTTTCGGCGGCGCAGATAAAATCGCCTTCGTTCTCGCGGTCTTCGGCATCGACCACGATCACGATCTGGCCTCGCCCGAAGGCGGCGATGGCCGATTCAACGGTGGAAAACCGAGTGTTCAAAGGGGTGGAATGGTTCCGCGGGTGGCTTCAGCTATCATTATAGGGACCGGCTGGCATCAAGCTAGCCGGTCGCGGGCGGACCCATCTGGTCCATCCGCTGGCTCATCGGCCCAGTGGACTCGATCTTCTACCAAATCCGCACTTGCCGCGATAGAATTTGTTGGTGGCTGCTCCGTCGCGTAGCCATTTAGCTGTGTTGGAATGCAACGAGGGCGAGGAACCAGATTTGCCACCAGCCGCTCCTCAATCCCCGGGCGACATCTTGATGCCCGGTGGCAATCCAATAGGGGCCGCAGGTTCAGGCAGGAAGGTTCGTTAAGTTCATGGAGGGCGGAAGAAAGCCGATGAGATTTTCGATGATTTGATCGTTGGTGGCAACCCGAGTACGCCTGCCAATTATCCTGGAAAAGGGTATGACCTGCCGAATGGCGGTTGGGTTGGGCTGCGTCCGTCTTCCAAGAGCGGCCCTCCGACCATGGATATCAATATCCCCGGCATTCCTATCAGAAAGCTAGAATTTCTATGACGAGTGAAATGGCCAACATGGAATCAATGAAGCGTGACTTGCTCACCGAAATGGCGGACGATCATGTCGGGTTGTGGACGGTTCGCGGATACGTCGGAGACGAGATGCCGGGCGCAGATGAAGCGGCACTTCGTAAAAAGACGCTCGACGTGCTGTATGACATGCTGCGGAGCGGAGCGATCGAGGCCGGTTTTCCTGACTCGAATGGGAGAGATTTCCACCGCTGGCCGTTTGCGCCCGAAGTGGTGATCGACTACATCAAGGCCCGCTGGAAACCGCACGGTCCACCTCCGAAGCCGGGTGAAATCGCTTGGTTCACAACGCCAACGCGAGCATTTCAGGCCGCGCGGTCGCCATAATCGTTTTGACACTCGCTTTTGAACGCGGCGGCCACCACTCTAACTAACTATCGCCGAAGAGCAAGCACATCACGTCCATCGTGGCCAGCGCCAACGCCGGGTTGTGAATTTGATCGCCCGCCACGCAGTCCTGCCACACGCGCAGCGCGTGACGCAGGTATTGCTCGCGCGATTCTTCCACCAGATCGGGACCGACCTGAGCCTGCACCTCGGGCCACAGCCGGCGCAGCTCGTCGAGCGCACCCGGCCTGCCGGCAATCGCTTCGAATACCGTGTCGTCGAGCAACTCCAACTTTTCGATCGCCGCCGGACACTGCCCGCCCACGACCTGCGCCGGATCGTCGGCCCAGTCGCTCCTGACCGGCGGGGCCGGCACGTCGCTGGGCCGGTTGCCGCGGAGGTGCGCGGCGTCGGCCCGACGCGCTTCGGCGGGCGCGTCGCCCGTGGCCGCCGCCAGCAACGCTTCGGCCGGCGCAGCGGGAAGCTCGCCGCGCGGCTTGCGGCCGCACATGTTCGTCGACGGCCCGCGTGGACCTTCGGCCATCCATTCGAGCAATTGATTGCCCAACGGTTCCAGATCGGCCAGCGTCAGGCCGGGACGCGAAGCCGAGAGCTGCTCGGCCAGAAAGGCCGTCTTGCCGGCGGCAATCGCGCTGGCCACAAATCCGCCCCAGCCCGCCGTGGCCGTGAATTCCCGCGGCGGCCTGCCGAACACCTCCACCATGGTCAGCTCGTATCGCCGGGCCAAGCGGCGCTGCTCGGCCAAATGACCTCCCAGGCAGACGATGCGCAGCGGCCGCCGGGGCGAGTATTTCAGGCCGGTTGAAAAAGAGAACTCCAGGCGGCATTCCACCGGCAGACAGTTCATCAGCCCCGCCAACAAGCGCGGACCGTGATTCGGCGCCAAAAGCGCGACGCGCGGCGAGGTGAGTGCGGCCTCGACGACCGCCTGCAACCAGAGCACGCCCGGATCGCTCAGCAGGTTGCCCAGCAAGGCCTCGTCGACGGCCGCCGCCCGCCCGCACAGCTTGAAGGGATCCAGATCGCCGGAAATCTCTTCCAGCACCCGCAGGTGTCCCTGTGCAAACGCCGCGTTCAAGAGCGCCAGCGCATTGTTGGCAAAGTCGGCCAGCAGCTCGCGGCCGACCACGAGGCATTGCGTATACACGCGCGGCCCGCGGCGGCCGCTGTGCTCTTGCCCGGCCGGCGTGGTCTTCGAGACACAATAGCAGCCGCTCGGCAAGGCATAGCAGTTGACGCTCATCGCATCGTCGCCCGTCTCCCAGAGCGAATCGTGCGACGGCCCGCGCGAGGCCAGCGCGCGCAGGTCGGCCTCGTCGACGCCGGGGCTGGTGGCCACGAGCTGGTAGCCGTCGCGACGGCCGGTATCCGCGGAGGTGAAAATCGCTTGTTCGACTAGCACGATGGACTCTTCAATTGCTTTACGAGCCACTCAAAAGGTTCGACGATGCCGCGCGGCTCAATGCGCAGCGGCACGCGCACGCGGCCGTAACGACTGACTCGGTGGGCGCATCCGCCGGCCACACTCGCGGCGAAGAAGCGAAAGTTCTCGAACCGCTCGAAGCAATGCCGCCAGAGGCCCGGCGACCGCGCCGCGGCGAACGCCGCCGGGTCGTCGAAGCAGGCCTCGCACCCGTCGGCCTTGGTCAGCACAAAGGCGATCGGCCGCCTCGACCAACCGTGGTTGCGGCGGCCATCGATCTCCGCCATGTAGGTCAATAACTTCATGGTGAAATAGTCTTCGTCGAGCGAGCCGCGCTCGAGCTTCAAGGCGTCGACCAAAACCAGCGCCCCCAAGGCCTTGGCCAGCAGTGGGTAGACGACCTCACAGGTGTGTGAATGGTCGAGTTCTTCGGCCAACGCTTCTCCCGGCAGGTCGGGCAACACCAACTCCAGCGGCGCGGCCTGGGGCCGCGTCCGTATCTGGCAATGGACCCAATTCCAGCGATCGGGTTCGCAGGGTGTTTTGTGGGGGAATTCACCGCGGGCCAACGCGCCGACGGTCGTCTGTTGCAAGTTGATCGAGAAGGCCCCGCGCGCGAGCAACTGCAAGCGGTCGGGCTGTCGCGACAACATATCCAGCAGCATGCCCAAGTAGACGGTCTTGCCGGCGGCGCTGCTGCCCAGCGCGGCGATCAAGCCGGGCACGATTTTTTGTGAGGCGGCCTGATGGGCCAGGGCCATCGGCGCGAAGCATTCGCGGCACAGCTCCATATCGTAAGTGTTGCCGGTTCCGCAAATAAAGCAGGCCGCCTGGTTCGATTGCTGGATCAACCGCAGCGAATCGAGCGGTTGCTGGCTGAGCTTGATCATGGCGTTGCTCCTGGTAGGGCCACGTCGCACGCGCTCAAGGCGCAGCGGAAGCCGATGTTGTGCTTGCGGGCCAGCGGGGTTTCGCCGCTCGGCGATTGGCAGCTTGCCTGGTGCTCAAAGTAGGTGTCGAACGCCCCACCGCGGAGGCCCTTCATGGGTATCGTGAGCTCCAGCGGGGCGCCGTCGGCGTCGAAGGCTTCGAAGTCTCCGTTCATCCATTCCCAGACGTTGCCGGTCAGTTGATACACGCCGCCGACGCTGACGCCCGCCGAGAACTGGGTGACCGCGGCGGTTCTGCCCGGTCCCGATCCCCAGACATTGCAGCGTCCGCGGTCGATGGTGTCGCCCCAGGGAAAGCGTCGCTGGCTGTGCTGTCCGTCGCCTGTGCGAATCGGCCAGGCCGCCGCTTTGAGCCACTCGGCTTCGTCGGGCAACCGTTTGCCGGCCCAACGTGCGTAGGCGGCCGCTTCGTGCCAATTGATGCCCACGACCGGATAATCGTCTTCGCCACTGGGATATCGGCCGCTGCGCCAAAAGCGCGGTCCCGGTGCGCCGCCGGAATCAACCAACTCGGCCCGCGTGGGCCAGATATCGGCGTCCCAAAGCGGCTCCAGGGCATACCCCCCTGCTTCGACGAACTGCCGAAACTGCCGGTTCGTGACGGGATAGCGATCCAAGAGCAGTGGCTCGACCTGTTCGAGCGCTTCGGCCACAGCATCGCCTTCGTAGTTGCGGAGACCAATATCGACCACGCCGCCCGGCACGGTGGCCATCGATCGCTCCAGGGCCTCGCGCGCCCGCTGGAATTGCTCCGCCGATAAACTCTCGACGACCTGGCGGCGAAGCAAGAGCGCGTAACGGCCTTGGGCCAGCATGCTCTCGACGATCGACGCGCGATCGGGCGCCGCAAGCGGTGCGGCCGGAGCGCGTTCGATGGCCTCCATGCTGGAAACGTCGGGCGCGACTTCCGGAACGGCGCCGTCGTTTTGGCCGTGCCAGCGCACCGTCCATCGCGACCACCAGGTTTGATTTGTCGTCAGCATGCGTCGTTATCCGATCGACATCGGTTGCCTGTCCGTGTGGTGTGTCAACGCTTCCTCTCTGTGTTGCAGTTCTCGTTCGCGGCGGGCCAGCTCGCGGGCCCGATCGGTCAGCTCGCAGCGCAGCCGTTCGAGCTCGTCCCATTGGCTATCGAGAAACGCGCCCAGCTCGCTCGTGCTGGCGTGCAGTTGCGCAAGAGTCGTTTCGACTCGTTCCCATTCGGCCGGCAGTTTGGATACGTCCGAGCGCATGCCAAGGAAACTTTAGGTCAAGGCGGCAGGGTGTGCAAAAACAGCGTAAACTACTTGCAAAGTCGCCGTCCGCGGGCGAAAGTAGGCATGTGGGGCCGAACGAGCGTTTACGACGTTCTTACTGCTACAACTGGGAGGACCAGCATCATGCTTCTTCGAATCAGTCTGCTCGCCGCGTTGGTATCGTTTGCCCTAGGCGCCGGCCCCAATGAGGCCAGCGCCGCCGGGCGTCTGGCCGCTTTTCGGGCCGCCCGAGCGGCGGCCCAAGACGCCGCGGCCGCGGCAACCCTGCCGCCGCCCGCGGCGATGCCCTACACGGCGCAGCCCGTCTCGCTTCAGCCCGCGGCGCCGGTCGAACCGATGGTTCCGGCCGCCGGGCCGGTGGCTGGCTGTGGCATGTGCTGCCCGCAGCCCTGCCTGATCTATCGCCACCGCGGCCACCATCGGGTCTGCTGCGGCTGTGCTCCGCCGGTCGAGACCGTGCTCACGGCCACCAATCCTTGCACCTGCTGCCCGGTGGCCATACCGGTTTGCCTGCCTGGCTGCTGCAATTGCCCGCCGACGGTGTCGTGCCACAGCGGGCTGTTTTGTGCCGGCGTGGTCGAATACGACTGGAGCTGCGGTTATCGCGTGACGGTTCGCTTCAAGCACAACGGCGAGGTGGTGGTGGTAAGCCGCGGATGAATCGCAAGAAGCGAACCAAGTCGCAGGCCGCGACCGAGCTACGCAGCGTGGAGGTGCTCACCATCGGCTGGATGCTGACGGTCGTCACCACGCTGGCCTGCGAGCTCGGCTCCGCCCTGGCCCGCTGGGCGGCCGGCGTCAACGAAGGCCCGTTGCGGATGCTCTCCGAGCTGTTGCTGTTCGCGGCTTTGGTGATCGGCTTCATCGCCCTGCTGGTCATGCCTGTCGTGCTGCGCAGCCGCCGCGTGGCGCCGCCGTCGGGCGTGCTGGTGTTCGCCGTTGTCGTCACCGCGGCGCCGCTGCTCATGGTCGCCGTCGAGATTCTCAAGTAACCATGACCGGCGACTACGCGCAGCACGAACATCACGAGTTTCTGGCCGCCAGCGCCGCCGCGCTGGCCGACGCTCAGCTCCAAGGCGCGCTTTCGCAATTGGGCGACACCTTGGGCGCTCGCAACCGGCAGGCGTTTGCCGAGATGGCCGAATCGGGCCGGCTCCGCGATCGGGCCCGCGCCATCAAAGACGCCACGCTGGCCAATCTCGCCGAGCACATCGAGACGCTGGAGGCGAGCGTGGTCCGCAACGGAGGGCACGTATATTACGCCGACGACGCGGCCGCCGCGCGGCAGACCGTGCTCGAAATCCTCCAGCGGGCGGGGGCCCGCAACGTCGTCAAATCGAAGTCGATGACGAGCGAAGAAATTCACCTCAACGCCGCGCTGGCCGAGCGGGGGATCAACGTCGTCGAAACCGATTTTGGCGAATTCATTATTCAGGTTGCCGGGCACCGCCCATCGCACATCGTGGCCCCGGCGATTCACCTGCGCACTCCGCAGGTGGCCGAGGTGCTCAGCCGCGACGCCGGGCAGCCGTTGCCGGCCGACGCCGAGCAGCTTGCCGCCTACGCGCGGCGGCGCCTGCGGGCCGAGTTCGCGCGGGCCGATGCGGGCATCACGGGCGGCAATTTCGCCGTCGCCGAAACCGGCACCATCGTGCTGGTCTCGAACGAAGGCAACGCCCGGCTCACGACCACCTTGCCGCGCGTTCACATCGCGTTGGTCGGCATCGAGAAGGTCATTCCGCGGCTGGCCGACCTGCCGGTGTTCTTGAAGGTGCTGGCGCGTGCCGCGACGGGGCAAAAGCTTTCGATCTACACTTCGCTGATCACGGGCCCGCGGCGGCCGGGCGAGCTCGACGGGGCTGAAGAGTTTCATCTGGTGCTGCTGGACAACGGCCGCTCTAGCATTCTGGCCGGGCCGCTGCGCGAGAGCCTGTTTTGCATCCGTTGCGGGGCGTGCCTGAATGCCTGCCCGATCTTCCGCACGGTGGGCGGTCACGCCTACGGCGGCGTCTATGCCGGACCGATCGGCGCCGTCTTGACGCCGCTCTACGACGGGCTGGCGGCGAACCATCACCTGCCGCACGCTTCCAGCTTGTGCGGCGCGTGCCAGGCGGCTTGTCCGGTGAAGATCGCCATACCCGAAATGCTGATCCAGCTTCGCGAGCGTTTGCACCAGCAACCCGGCCAGCTCAGCCGGAGCGAAGCGTTGGCCTATCGCGTCTGGTCGATCACGATGCGTCATCCGCGGCTCTACCGGCTGGCCACCTGGCTCGCCACGCGCGTGGTGTCACGTTTTGGTAGCCCGCTTGCGGAGCAAGCGGATGTGCCCCAACTTCCGCCCGATCCTCAATCTCCCCCAGCCACGCCCCCAGCGCCACGCTGGTTCGCTCATCTTCCCGGCCCGTTCGCCGGCTGGACCGGCACTCGCCACTTTCCCGCGCCGGCCGACGAGCGGTTCCGCGACTGGTGGGACCGCGAGGGAACGAAAAAATGAAAGGCTGCCGCAACGTAGGGCCGCCGAAGCCGAGCAGTCGGAGGCTTGCCCCGTCGCGGACAGCATCTTACGATGCCGCTGGTGGCAACCGCAGACTTCCTTTCTATCGATCCACAAAGTATCGCCTAATGCAGATAGCCGCGCGGAGCGAGTGGAGTTCGCTCGCCGGCGGGCGAACGCTGCCACAGGCCCGGCTCCGGCACAAACTCGCCCACGATCGTCAACGCCACACCCAGCGACGGACCGGCCACCATTCGTTCCGCTTCCGCCCGTGGCACAGCCAACACCAGCTCGAAATCCTCGCCGTCGCTCAAGGCATGTTCGAGCGCCGTCACGCCGTCGTTTCGCAAGCGGGCCAGCTCGTGCGCCGCCGCCGCGACGGGCACCCTTTCCAGTTCGAGCACCGCCCCGCAGCCGCTGGCCGCCGCCAATCGGGAAAGGTCGAGCGACAGGCCGTCGCTGACGTCGATTCCCGCGTGCAGATCATAACGGTTGTGGAGCGACAGGGCCTCGTTGACCCGTGGCTCGAAATCAAAGTGCTTTCCCAGAATGCTGCCGCCAAAGCTGCCGCTGACGACGATCGCATCGCCGGGCGTCGCCCCGTCGCGGCGCAGCACCCCCCGCTCGCTCGTCTGACCGATCAGCGTAATGCCGATCGCCAGCGGCCCTTCCCAGGTGTTCGTGTCGCCGCCGGCAATCGCCGTGTGGTAGCGCTCGGCAAGTGGTAGAAGGCCTTGATAGATTCCCACCGCGATGTCCAGGGCACGCGCACGTGGCAGGGCCAGCGCCACGACGGCCGCCAGCGGACGCGCCGCCATCGCCGCCAGGTCGCTCAGGTTGACCGCCAGCGCCTTGCGGCCGGTCCGCTCCAGCGATGCTTCAGGCAGACGAAAGTCGACGCCCTCCGTCAGCAAGTCGACGGTGATGACGCAATCGTGGCGAGCACCGAGATCGACGACGGCGGCGTCGTCGCCGATTCCCAGCCGCAGACAGGGATGAGGCGGCAGTCGGTCGCGTAGCCAAGCGAGGAATTCGGTTTCCATGAATCGCCCATGATAAGGCGGCCCGTGGGCGGGTGGCTAGTCGACAACGTCTGCCACGACGATTACTGGCCTCCGGGCCTCTTTCTGGATGACTTGGCATGTTCCAGCCGGCGTACTGACGCATGCGGGTCCGCACGTTGCGTTGCGGAAAACAACACCGTCGCTGCGGCGAGCTTACAACGTAACTCGCATGGACGAAGGGTCTTTCAACAATCTTGCGGCCGCCTTGCAAAAAACCGGCCGCAACCACCGTGATGGAGGGAAGGCAAGACGCCAAAGCCTTTGCTGCCGATCGATGACGCGCACGGCGATTTGGGCCACTCGCTGCCGCGACAAGGCGTGTGCGGCGGCCACGCGTTGGTGCGTCTCGCCGCGCAGGATGTGTTGTTCGTAGATACCGCAGTCGCGCTGGCTCGGCGGCCGTTCGTCCGCCGTCGTGCGTTTGACGGGTGGCTGCGCCTTTTCTCGCTTGGGCGGGGTGTTGGGTTCTCCGGGTTCGGGGTTCGGGGTCAGTGGCAGGGTTGGGGGTTCAGGGTTCAGGGTTCAGGGTTCAGGGTTCAGGGTTCAGGGTTCAGGGGGCCGGTTTGCTTGTGAAAAACAACAATCAGGCGCGCCGTCTGGGCTATCTAAGCTGGTCGGGGCCAGTGGCTTAGGGCGACATGCGAAAGCATCGATGCTGACTTGTACAAGCGCGGAACCATCTGACGGCTCTGTAGGGACCGCCCTCCGTGGCGTTCCGAGGTCGTGCGGGTTGGCGCCGACCGCGCTGCGCGGAACGCCACAGAGGGTGTTCCCCACAGAGCGCTCCTCGTTTGTGCAAATTTGCACAAACGAGAAAAACCGAGGGATTTCATCATCTCGTAGTTCTGAAGAGGGGATGAGCGATGAGGGATGAGGGATGGCCAAAATAAAGTCGCGAGTTCCGCGTTGAGGGGCGTTCCGCGGTGGTCCGGTTCCTGCCTTCTCGCACTTTACTCGCCGACTGGCTTGGGCACGGATCGTAGGCATCGCGCTCCGCCGTGATGGAACCTTTCGGCCGCGGATCCTGACAGAAAAATTACCTGGCATCACTCCTCTTGCACGGCCATAACAAGCATCGTCACCGGATTGATGGCGTAGCCGTTGCGTTTCCGTCATCGTCGATCTCGCCAAGCCGTTCCGCTTGCCGAGCAAGCGGGCTACGGAACCAGGCCGCTGACTTCCCTTGAATCAACCCTAGGTTTTGAAATACACTTGATGGAGAACAAGTCCGCATAGGCGGTCAGGAGAGATGCTATGCACGTCACCGTTCCACCACGGTTGCCCGACGTCGACGCTGAAGACTTTTATCCTAGCTCGGATGGCCGCCATGTCCGAACATTTCGACCCGTATCACCAGTGGCTGGGAGTTCCGCCCAAGGACCAACCGCCGCATCACTATCGGCTACTGGCCATCGATTTCCTGGAAGCCAGCGCCGACGTCATCGCCAACGCGGCTGACCGGCAGATGGCGCACGTCCGCACTTTTCAGACCGGCAAGCACGGCCAGGAATCGCAGCAGTTGCTCAACCAACTCGCCGCGGCCCGAATCTGCCTGCTCGACGCGGCGAAAAAGGCCGAGTACGACCGGCGGTTGAAGTCGCAGGCCGAGGCACAGAAAGCGGTGAGCCAGGCCCCGGCCGCCAGCGGCGCCGTCGGCGTGGGCTCGGTCCTGGGCGAGTACGAGCTGCTGGAGCCGATCGGGCATGGGGCGATCGGCGAGGTTTACAAGGCGGTGCATCGGCGCTTGCGGCGGATAGTGGCGATCAAGGTCGTCAACGCCGCCGCCAGCTCTCAGGAGGCGCTGGGGCGTTTCCAGCGCGAGGTCAAGCTGGCCGGCATGCTCACCCATCCGAATATCGTCGCCGCGCTCGACGCCAACGAGTCGGGCGGCCACCATTATCTGGTAATGGAGTATGTTCCCGGCCAGGATCTGGCGGCCCTGCTTTCGCAGCACGGTCCCATGCCACTGGAGCAGACGCTCGACGTCGTGCTGCAGACGGCCCGCGGACTGGAATATGCCCATGCCCACGGCGTGGTGCATCGCAATATCAAGCCCGGAAACCTGCTGTTGAGCATCGACGGAGTCGTGAAGGTGCTCGACATGGGTCTGGCGCGCTACGACGACGCGGAGGGCGGCCCGCAGCTTACGCAAGCCGGCCAGACCATGGGAACGGTCGACTACATGTCGCCGGAGCAGGCCGCCGACGCGCGACTGGCCGACCCGCGTTCCGACGTCTACAGCCTCGGCTATACGATGTACCGGCTGCTGACGGGTCAGGTGCCCTACGCCGCCAAAAACGTGGTGATGAAAGCGCTGGCGCACGCCCAGTCGCCGATTCCGGCGTTGAGGGCCGCCCGGCCCGATCTTCCGGAATGGCTGGAAGCGGTTTATCAGCGGATGGTGGCAAAAACGCCGGGCGACCGATATGCCGGCATGAGCGAATTCATCGCGGCGGTCGAGGCCTGCCGCTGGGGCCGGAATTCGAGCGCAGCCGTCGCTGTGTCGACACCGCCCGCGGCCGCGGCTTCTCGTCCGTCCGCGGTCCCGGACAAGCCCCCCTATCGCAGGCGCCGCAACGATGCGACGGCGATTGTCGCCATCGGCGCGGCGCTGGTGATCGTCGTGGGCGGGCTGCTGGCGTTGTGGCTGAGCTAATTAGGGCCGCTTCCGGAGATAAATGAGCAGACGGCCCGCCTGGCGGTGCGCGGGCCACAAAGGGATTGGCGCAGCGGCGCCGAGACAGTCGGCGCCTCCGGCAGCCCCGTCGTCGAGAAGGCCCTCGATCAAAAGGTCATGCTGCGGTTACGCGAAACCCCGCTCCGCGATTTTTTGGAAACGGTCAGGCGTGCGCATAGTCTTCGAGTGGACATCGACGCCGAGGCATTTCGGGATGCAGACGTTACCGCCGATGCGCCGATCACCCGTGACCTTGATCCTCTTCACAATCCTAGGCGAAGAAGCGGCGAAGTTCAAACGTGTCCCGGCAAATCGAGGAGGCATCTTCATTTCCCTGTGGCCGCGACGATATACTGACCCGCATGCGAAGCCCGTCCGCCACCGTTCGCCTGCTCTTGGTCAGCGTGGTTTTGCCCGCCGTGTTCGTCGCGCTCGATCAGGCCGCCCTGCGATTCGGGGCCGCCCATCGTTGGTCGCCTGCGACCGGCGTGGCCGTGGGCAGTTGGTTCGTCGTGCAGACGGCTCTGCTCAGCTTTCTCGCCGGCTTGAAGCTGCCGCATTGGGGCTGGCGGTTGTTGCTGCTCGGCTGGAGCCTGGTGCTGGTCAACCTGCTGTTGGCCACCGGCGCGATGGATGATCGGTGGAACCAAAGGCTGCTGGCTTTGGCGTTTTTATCGGCCGAGTTTGGCGCCTCGGCGGCATGGCTGATTCTCGGAAGCGCGTCGTTTCCCAGCCGTCTGTGCCTCGTTGCCCTGGCCGGGGTACCCGTTATGTATCTCACCAATGTGCTGCACTTCGATCTGGCTCACATTCATTGGGGAGATGCCTGGGCGATCATTGTGGCGGCGCAAATCGCGGGCGCTTCAGGTTTGGTCGCGCTATTGAGAGTGGCCGGCTACCGGATCGAACGCGAGATTCAAGATCCCGCGGACACCAGCGGCGTGCCGGTGCAGTTTTCGATCCGGCACCTGCTCGTGGTCACGACCGTGGTCGCGATTCTGGTGCCCATCGTCAAGGGTTCGCTCCAGTCGTCGTCTCGTTGGATGGACACCCGGCAATGGCTGCACGCCGCGGCAGATGGCGGTGTGCTGGCGCTGATTTCACTGGCGGCGCTCTGGGCCGCCTTGGGCAGTGGCAACTGGCTGATCAAGATCGGCTTTTTCGCGCTCTTGGCGGTCGCCGCCGGTGGCGGCTTGTATTGGCTGGAACTGACGGCTTTATACCGCCAGCCCTATTCGCTTGCTCCGGTTCCGCTGACCCATGCGGGTTGGCGCTGGATCGCATGGACGTTGCTCACCGGTTCGTTCCTGGCCGGCATGCTGCTGGTGCTGCGTCCTACCGGCTTCCGGCTCGTGCGGCGGCGACGATGACCGGGAGCCATGTCGTGCGATTCCGACTCAAAACACTGTTCCTCCTCACCTTTCTGGTCGCTGTCGTTTGCGCGGTGCTGTTCACGCTGCCCGACGGGCTGGCGCTGATCGTGCTGGCGACGTTGGGAATGGCGACGCCGGGAGCATTGATCGCCGGCATCATCTATGGCCGCGGCGCGAAGCGGGCCTTCGCCATCGGCAGCCTCGCTGCGGGCGGGTGGGCGCTGTGGATCGCGCCGTACTTTTTCTACGCGGCCATCAGCGGCGAATGGGACGGTGCCGACATTACGCTCGTCAAATGGATGTTCGCCGGATTCTACGTCGCGCTCGCGGTGGCGGGACTGGCCAGCGTCGGCGTGCGACGGCTCTGCTATCAGGGCCGCAACGGCATCCGGCCGCCCCGCGACTGCTGCTAGCGCGCCTGGCCTCCGGAAAAGGGACCGCGGCAGATCGACGATACAATGGCAGTATGCTCTTGAACCGCGAACCGCCCGATCGAACTCGCCGCAACCGCTGGGCCATCGCTTGGACCGTGGCCGTGACGCTGGTCGTCGAGGCGACCACGCTTTATTTGCGGTTTGCGGCCGGCCGAACGGCCGGCGAGTTCAACCAGACCGCTCCCCTGCTGCTGCAAATCCACCACATGTTCTGGGGCCTGCCGCTTCTGGCCGCCTTGCCGTTTTGCTGGCGGCGACCGAAACTGAGCGGCGCGATGCTGGGGACGGCGCTCGGCTTTCTGCTTAGCGACCTCGCCTACCATTTTATCATTCTGCCGCTCGCGGTCGGCAACACGGGCTGGCATTGGCCGTAGTCCGGATGATCAACCATGCGAATAAAGAATCGCGACCGCGGGCAACGCGCGCCGCAGATCGTCAAGCCCGGCATCCGTCACGTGCGTGCCGTCGAGAATCAGCATTTGCAGCCGCGTCAGCCGCTTGAGGTGCTCAAGACCCGCGTCGCTGACCTTCGTGCCCGATAGATCGAGCACATCGACATCGGTCAGATCCTCCAACTCCGCCAAATCATCATCACTAATGCGAGTGCTGCTCAGGTTGACGTAAGACATGATGCTTCACCTTCAACGGACTTCAAGGGGCAAGGGAAACTCGACCAATTCCTCCCGCAGCGAATGTTGTTCGACCGTGGCGTCGAACCACTCGCACAACACCCGCAGGCAATCGGCCACCAAATCCTCCGGAGCGCTGGCGCCGGCCGTCACGACGAGCGTTTGCTTGCCCGCGAACCAATCGGCGTCCAGTTCCGCGGCGCCGTCGACCAGCCAGGCGGGGCAGCCGAATTCGCGGGCCACTTCGACCAAACGGTTGCTGTTCGAGCTGTTGCGGCTTCCCACCACCAGCACGGCGTCGGCTTCGGGCAACAGCCGCTTGAGCGACTCTTGACGGTTTTGGGTGGCGTAGCAAATGTCTTCTTTGGGCGCTCCGACGCACTGGGGAAACCGCCGTCGCAGCCGCTCGACGATGATTTGGACTTCGTCCACGCTCAAGGTGGTTTGCGTCAGATAGGCGATCTTGTCGGAGGCGGCGAATTCGAGTCGGTCGACGTCGTCCGGCGAAGAAACGAGGCGTATGCGCTCGGGAGCGTATCCCAACGTGCCGACCACCTCGTCGTGACCGTCGTGCCCGACGAGCACGATCGTATATCCCTGCTCGGCGAACCGCAGCGCCTCCAGGTGTACCTTGCGAACGAGCGGGCAAGTGGCGTCGATGACGTTCAACCCGCGGTCGCGCGCGGCCCGCTGCACGGCGGGCGAAACGCCGTGAGCGCTGTACATCAGGTTGGCCCCCTGCGGCACTTCGGCGAGATCGTCGACGAACACGGCGCCTTTGCCGCGAAAGCGTTCGACGACGTGGCGGTTATGCACGATCTCGTGGAACACGTACAGCGGAGTGCCGAACAGCGCCAGGGCGCGGTCGAGCGCGTCGACCGCCATGTGGACTCCGGCGCAAAAGCCTCGTGGTGCGGCCAGCAAGATTCTCATCAGCAGCGTTCTCCTGTGTATTACAAGGCGTTAGGCAGTAGGCGTTGGGCGTTAGGGCCTTGTTAGAGGACCGCGCCTAATGCCTAACGCCCAACGCCTAACTCCTCCTATACGGTGGGCCGGCGCTCGCAAGCTCGCTGGTCCCACCCTACGATGATTGGCCTAACTCACACACTCATAAAGGGCAACTAAACCTGGGTCATTGGAGGTACTGATCGGGGTGGCGGGCCGTGAGGCAGTTTCCTCGGGCATGACGAGGGGCAACCGCACGGTAAACGTCGTTCCACGGCCGACCGCCGTTTCGCAAGCGATCCTTCCGCCGTGCGCCTCGATGATGCCCTTCACGATGTCGAGCCCCAGACCGTTCCCTTCGTCGCCTTTCGTCGTAAAAAACGGCTCCCAGATGCGCTCCGCAACGTCGGGCGCCATACCGCAGCCGTTGTCGCGCACGGTGATGACGGCGTCGGAGCGGTTGGCATCGAGTTGAAGCACGATCTGGCCGTCCGCCCGCTCGCGAATCGCGTAGGCCGCGTTCTTCAGCAAGTTGACGAGCACTTGCTGCAGCTTGACGGCGTGCCCCTTGACCGACGGCTCGGCGTGGATGCGCAGCGAAAGCCGGCTGTGCGGCAACGTGTTGTCGTAGCGCAGGAAAGCCAGCAGCTCGTGCAGCACGCCGGCCAGCGAGAGCGGTTGCAGCTCGATCCCCGTCTGCTCGAACCGCACGAACGACTTCACTTCGTCGACAAGCTGCACCAGGCGGTCGTAGGTCTGCCGGGCAAGAGCCGCCGTTTGCACCAGCTCGTCGTGTTCCGCATAGCGCTCCTCGATCAGCTCCAGCAGCGGCAGCATGCAGAGTTGGTTGCCCATCTCGTGAGCGATTCTAGCGGCGGAGCGGCCCAGCGCGGCGCAGCGGTCGATGGCCACCAGCCGCTCGGTGAGCGCCATGTTGGCCACCGACAAGTCGTAGGCCTCGATGGCCCGCGAGAGCACCGACAAGATATCGTGCCGTTCCCAGGGCTTCTTCAGGAAGTAATACACCTGCCCTTGGTTGATGGCGTCGAGCATCGCTTTCGAGTCGGCGTAGCCCGTAAGCATCACGCGCTTGCTGAGCGGGTGCTGGCGGCGCAGGATCTCGAACAGCTCGGCGCCGGTCATGCCGGGCATCCGCTGATCGGCCACGATGACGGGGAACGATTGCCGCCCGAGCAGGTCGAGGGCCTTCGCCGCGCTGCTGGCCGTATGCACGTTGTACGTCGACTCGAACGTCGCCTCGAAGACGACGAGATTGTCGACTTCATCGTCAACATACAAGATGTCTCGTTTCATAATCGGCTCCTACCGTAGGAAAAAGGGCCCCGGCCGGTCGGCAGCCAAGGCCCGGGTCGCCGCCATGCACGCCGGCCTGGCGAGGAAAAGTGACAATGAATTCGGCACCGTCGCCGGGCGAGCTCTGGCAGGCGATCGTGCCGCCGAGCTTGTGCATGATGCCGTAGCTGATCGACAGGCCCAGTCCCGTGCCCAGGCCCGGTTCTTTGGTCGTGAAAAAAGGATCGAAAATGCGGCCCTTGACGTCGTCGGGAATGCCGGGGCCGTTGTCGCGGATGGAAACCCGGATCATCTCGCCGTCGCCGCGGGTCGTCACCAGGATGCGGCCTTCGCCTTCGATCGCCTGTTCGGCGTTGCTCAGAATGTTCATGAACACCTGATTGAGATGGCCGTGCGGCCCGTGGACCGTGTCGATCTGGCCATAGTCGCGCTCCAGCACGATGCGGTGCTTGACCTGGCTGAACAACAGGTTGAGGCACATGTCGAGCGATTCGTGCAAGTCGAAATCGTCGAAGTCTTCTTTGCCGGGGTGCGAGAAGGTTTTTAGATCGGCGATGATGCGGGCGGTGCGCGTGGCGCCGTTTTCGATGACCGTGGCCAGCGAAAACAGCCGCCGAAACAGCCGGTCGATCTCGTCGCGCGACTCCGGGCCGCACTCGAAAGGCTGGCCGGCCAGCAGCGGGGCGAGCGCGCCTTGCAAGCGGTGGGTGCTTTGGGTCAGCGGTTGGATGCCGTTGTAAACCGCGTTGATCGAGTTGTTGATCTCGTGGGCCAGCCCGGCCACGAGCTGGCCGAGCGAGCTCATCTTTTCGGAATGGATCAATTGCCCCTGCATCGCCGCCAGATCGTGGTAGGCCGCTTCCAGCTCGGCCAGCGACCGCTTCAGCGAGCGGCGGCTCTTGGAGAGTTGCCGCGTGCGCGTGCGGACCTTCGCCTCCAAATTGACGTTCAAGTCGCGGATCGTATGGTCGTTGGTCTGCAGCCGCTCGACCATCGCGTTGAACTGTCGGGCCAGCGAGTCGATTTCGTCGGTGGTGGTGGTTTGCAGCCGCTCGCTGAGCAACCCTTGTTGCACCCGTTTCATGGCGTCGACCATCAGCCGCACGCGCGAAGCGATGGAAGTGGCCAAAAGCCGCGAAAGCACCAGGCCGGTGACCGCCGCCGCCAGGGTCATGATGACCGTGTGCTGCCGCAGGTTGGCCACCGCCTGGGCCTGGTTGCTCGGATTGTTGATGATGTCCAGTGCCCGCTGGTTGGCCAGTCCGCCAATCATCACCGCGGTCAGCACCACGGCTCCGCCGACGCAGATATTGAGCCGCACGTGCAGCCGGCCGGCGGGCATGGCCTCGAAATCGACCGGCACGCCGCGCTCGACCAGGTAGCGCACCAACGGCGCCAGCCAGCGCTCTTCCATAAAGAACGCGATCAGCAACACCGCGGCGATGCCCAAGCAGCCGGCGATGCCCGTTTGCACCAGCGGGCCGATGGAAACACCGTCGAGGGCCCGCAGGGTGGCGCAGATCGGCAAAACGATGGCGATGGGATCGATCAGGCTCTCACGCCAACATTGTCGACCCGGAAAGAGGACGACTTCGGCTCCGACTTTTGCCGCCAGTTCGGCGTCGACGGGCTGGCCGTCGCGCAGCAAGTCGAGCGCGCGGCGTGCATGAGGCGTGTAATACAGACCCAGCAAGGCGCTGAGCACGATGCCCCACGACACAAACCACGCCGCGGCCACGAAAAAGTGCCGTTCGACGTCGGCCGGAAAGGAGAGCATCAGGGTCACGTAGTAGACGCTCAGCAGGCCGCCCAGCGAGGCCAGCAGGCGCGTGGAGAGCATCATCGCCAGGATGTAGGCGCCTCCGAGACGTTCAGGTTGAAAACGCTGCTGGAACATGATTCTGTTTCGCCGCGGCGACCCATCGCCGCCTTACTTCGCGCCTCGGCTGACCAGTTCGGTCTGTAAAAGTCGATCCAGGCCGCGTAGAGTGACTGCCAGGTCGACGGAGGTCACCTGCGGCAGCAGCCGTTGAAATTGGATTCTGTGCTCTCGCCAGCGGCGGTGAAAATAGGCTTCGTGGCCGCCGCGCGTGATGGCGGCCGTGATTTGCGCGGGCGATCCGTGCATCAACTGGTCCACCGTCAGGTCGTGGTTGGCCACGGCATGGGCAAAAACTCCGCTGCTGTAATCGCGGTCGTGGATTTCGCGCTGCCAGGTGGTCATCAGGTTGCCGATGCGGGCCATCCATTGCGCGTGCCACATCGCCTCACGCAGCCGGCCGAGCTCGGTCACGCTGAAATCGGGGCTGCACATCAAGTCGATCATCGCAAAGCCCAGCAGGCCCATGCCCTGTGGCGAATAACCATCATGTTCTACGACGTTAAGAATGTATGGGTTACTGTTGACCAGATGGGAATAGTGAACGGTGTTGAAGAGTTGCGTCAGGTCGAATTGCAGAAGCATCGTGTAGGGGTCGTAGCAAGGGTATCGCTTGGCGCGACGCCAGACCACGTCCCACACCTCGCAGGTAAATTCGCCGTAGCGCCGGTCGGCGGCCCCCAGACCCTGCAATTGGGGCCTCTCGTGGTGGGTCAGTTTCAATAGTTCATCGAGCAAATCCCCGCGGCCCTGCTGATCGGCCACGTCGTCGACCAGCACGTTGACCATGCCGGCCAGAACTTTCGTATCGCAGACGTCGGCCCGCAGCGCCGGCCGCACACAGTCGAGCGTCGTCAGCTCGACGCCCTGCAGGCACCACTTCCAGAGATAGCCACCGCGCTCCCCCACTTGCTCGTAAGCGGCGATCCACGACGCCAACTCGGCGCTGAATTGCTTGGCCAGAATCTCCTCGCGTTCCGCCTGGGCGGCCTCGGGCTGCCGCTGGGCGCCAAGCGGTTCCGCCCGATCGAAGCGCAACTGCCCGCCGGTAGCCGACGCATCGAGCGGTGTTTCGATGACCGTCAGCCCGTCTCGCCCCAGAGAAAGGGCCAGCAAGTCTTCGAAGTGCCGCAGGTCACGGGCGGCGACCGTGGTCTCGGTCGGCGACAGCGCCGGCAACAGGTGAGATTTCGCCGGCGAGCGTGGGTCTCGAAACACCACCGCCGTCGCAATCAGCTCGACCTCTTCGGGCAACGTCCCAAGAGCGGTTGCCGCAGCGGCCCATTGGCGTTCGGTCAGCAGCAGCACTGGCCGGCAGCCGCCGGCCGCCAGGCCGATCGAACGCTGCCAAACGTAAGCGTCGCCGGCGCCGGAGGCCACGTAACGCTGGGCAAGACGGCGCGCGAAGTCGGCCGTTGCCGCCGGGCGGAGGTCGACCATGACCACCTGCGGTTCGCCGAGCGCCATCGCGACCAGTGCCGATTCGACCGCGGCCGACGTCGCTTTTTCCGACAACGAGTCGGCGGCCGTGCCGGCCGCTTCCGGCGGCGCCGAGCGCTCCGCGAAGAGACGGCCTGGATTGGCCGTCGGCAAATCATCGTCGCCGCGCGTCGCTTCCGCGGAGCGCAGCCGCAGCATGACCGATGAGGCATGCCCCATGACTTTCAGCGCGTGAAAAATAGAAACCAGATCGTCGCCCGTGACGCCGCTCAGCAGTCCGACGTGAGGCAGGTCCGATCGCGAAAGAAGTTCTTCCAGCGTCTTGCGGCTCTGCGCCGCGTCGTACAACGGACCGGCGTCGTCGACCTCGCACCAGACGACGAGCAGCCGCTTGGCGCGGGCCAACAGCCGGATCTGCTCTTGGCACGCCGGCGACAACGACGAACGCGCGTCGGCGACGAGTACGATCCAATGATCGGCAAGCAGTACGTCGCGGGCCTGGACCACTCCCAAGGCGGTGGACAGAATCTCGGCGGCGCACGGTGCGTCGGCATCGCTGGCTTTTGGCCCTGGGTCGTTGAGCGGCGGAAAGTGGCCGCCCGAAGTCGCGCGATCGTGGGCCGGATCGAGCCGCAGGCCGCGGCCGGTGGGCACGGTGGGCAGATCGAGCATTTGGGCCGAATCGGCCACAATCCGGTCGCGGTCCAGATCGAAGGCGCGGCGCAGGGCGACGGCCAAGTCGGCCGCGGTGATCAGGCTGCCGCCGGCCGCCCCTTTTGCTTCGAGCAACGACGCCAGCCGGTCGTTCGACAGCGCGGCCGGCGCCGTGGCGGGCGCAAGGGGCGCGAAGTGCGCGCCGCGCAACGACTGCATCGCGTTAAACAGATGACTTACCGAAAGCTTACTCATAGCTGCACCTCCAGGCCATCGTGGCTGGTTGAGAACGGTTGCCAAGGGTCCGATTATCGAAGAAGACCCCGGCGTGCATCAACGAACAAACCCTTACAACCGGAAAAGGCTGCCAAGAATTTGCTCGGCGGGTTGCGATTATATCAGAAATGCGGAAGACAACAAATTATCCGATCGTATGAATAATCGCCAACGATCAAAAAAACAGTCATAAATTATTGACAAATGTTTCAATTCATGGCCTTTGGGGGGATTCGAAGGCGTTTTGTCGGCCCAATGGGGTGGGTCGGCTTGGGCGTGGCCAATTAATGGCCACACGGGGCATCGGCTCGCTGCAGCGCGTTTGGGCCGGATTAT
The DNA here is from genome assembly GCA_035533075.1 of Pirellulales bacterium. Taxonomy (NCBI): domain Bacteria; kingdom Pseudomonadati; phylum Planctomycetota; class Planctomycetia; order Pirellulales; species Pirellulales bacterium. The sequence continues at coordinate 125,345 of DATLUO010000193.1, forward strand.
TGATGGCCCCCACTAACCCGAAGCGCAAGCGAGGCCGGGCAACGAACTTACCTCGCTTGCGCTTTGGGTTGGTGTGCCGGAGTTTCGGTCCGATCCCGAACCTACACTTGTACTGGAACCACGATCGCCGGTGGCCTATCTTGTCTCAAATGCGGACCACAGAGAACCGATGGATCCCCGAGCGCTGGGCCGCGCCCCTGGCCTACGCGCTGATGCTGGCCGCCGCGGTGATGGCCTTACTGTTGATCGTCCAATCGGGCGAGACGCTCACGGCGCCGGCCGCCGGGTATGCGGTACGCGCTCCCGCGGCGCCGGTCGCGGCCACCAGCAAAATCAGCCCCTTGGTCCACGTGCTGCTTCTGCTGGCTGTCGTGGTGGCCTTGGGCCGATTGATGAGCCGGCTGCTCGCCCGCTGGCGGCAGCCGCCGGTGATCGGCGAAATACTGGCCGGAATCGCCTTGGGGCCGTCGCTGCTGGGACACTTTTGGCCAGGTGCGTCGGAGTTTTTATTGCCGGCCGACGTGGCGCCGTACCTGAACGTGCTGGCGCAGCTCGGCGTGGTGCTCTATATGTTCGTGGTGGGCCTGGAACTGAACGCCGGTTTGCTGCGCGATCGCGCGCACGCCACGATCGCCATTTCGCACGCCAGCATTCTCGCGCCGTTCTTGCTTGGCGCGTTGCTGGCTCTGTGGCTCTATCCGCGGCTATCGAGTCAGGACGTTCGCTTCACGAGCTTCGCGCTGTTTCTGGGCGCGGCCATGTCGGTGACAGCGTTCCCCGTGCTGGCCCGCATCCTCAGCGATCGCGGGCTGACGAAGACGGGCCTGGGCGTGCTGGCTCTGTCGTGCGCGGCCGCCGATGATGTGACGGCCTGGTGCCTGCTGGCCTTGGTGGTGGGAGTCGCGCAGGCCAATGTGGCGGTCGCCATGTGGGTCATCGCGGGCACCGTGGGCTATCTGGCCGCCATGTTCGTCGTCGCGCGGCCGCTCGTCGGACGATGGCTGCGGCAACATGACGGGCCGCTCACTCCCACAAAAATGGCGCTCGTGTTCGTGGCGGTCCTGGCCTCGGCGATTACCACGGAGTTGATCGGCGTGCATGCCATCTTCGGCGCTTTCCTGCTAGGCGCCGTGATTCCACACGACTCGCGTCTGGCGAAGGAGATTGCGTTCAAACTGGAAGACGTTGTCACCATCTTGCTCTTGCCCGCGTTCTTCGCTCTCACCGGCATGCGCACGCGCATCGGCCTGGTGAGCGGCCTCGATGCCTGGCTGATCTGCGGCCTGGTGTTGCTGGTGGCCACCTGCGGCAAGTTCGGCGGAACGCTGGGGGCGGCGCGGCTGGCGGGCCTTTCATGGCGCGATAGCGCCGCACTCGGCGTGTTGATGAACACGCGCGGTTTGATGGAGTTGGTGGTGCTGAATATCGGGCTCGATTTGCACGTCATCTCGCCGACGCTGTTCGCCATGATGGTCGTCATGGCCGTCGTGACCACGATGGCCACCACACCCATCCTCACGGCCCAAAAAGTTGAAGCGAATTGGCGGTAAGACAGCTTCTTGGGCATCGGCCGGGGGGGTGACGGTGCAACGAGGCACCGAGGCGGCGGCCTAGGCTGCCTCGTTGTGCTTGCTCGCCGTGAGGGGCTAGCTCAATTCAACCAGCGAAGCGAGTTGTGCCTCGTCGGCCAAAACGGTGCGGACCTGCTCGCAACCAAAATACAGGCGCAAGAGCCGATCGAGTGCGCGTTGCTGAATCTGGCCGCCGGTTTCCCAGCGAGACAGGCTCGCCACGGCCACACCGAGATTCTTCGCGAGCTGCTCTTGTAAGCCCCAACCTCTCGCGGCTTTGGCGAATCCGTGCCGGCGTCAAGAGCCCCAATTGCGCGCGGAACGTCTCGCTGATGCGCCGGTTGGCATCGTCATCGAGCACGATCTCACCGCACGTTTGGCAACGGGCCACGGGCAATTCAAGTACGCTGACCTCGTAGGCACGACCGTCATGCTCAATCGTTGTCGAATAGTCAACCGTTGCTGGTTCGACGGTTCGTTCTCGGCACTTGCCGCATTTCCAAGGAAATGGCTTTTCTTCGGACATTTTTTTCACCCTCTCGGACATTTTTTTCACCCTCGCTGCTCATGTGCGCTCACGATCAAAACCGCCGGACAGTCGGGGGCATCATCAACTACGACTTCCAGGAGCGCGCGACCAACAAGCCCCCGCGCGCCACCACGCCCCGTGGTAAAAACGATGGCCTGACTATATCATACGTGTGACGAGCAGCTTCGAGCTCGCTGGTTCCGTGAGCGGAGCATGTTTAGCATCGAATATGCCGAAAGCGTTGCCGACGACTTGAATGACTTGCGGGCGTTTGACCGAACAAGGCTTCTCGACCGCATCGACCGGCAATTAAGTAGCGAACCCACACGCCAAACGCGAAACCAAAAGATCGTCATCGGCCTGCAGGCCCCTTGGGACCATGAAGAGCCGCTTTGGCAATTGCGGATCGACGAATTCCGCGTGTTCTACGACGTAGATGAAGCGGGTAAGCGGGTTATCGTACGAGCGATTCGCCGAAAACCGCCCCACAAGACGACCGAGGAAATCCTATGAAGACCGTCAACCTTAATCAGACGAACCTTGAGGCTTGCATCGAGGAAGCCCAGCGAGGCAGTCTGCTTATCCTGCGCAACGGCGCGCCCGCCGCGGTGCTGCTCGGCGTCGAGGGAATGGACCAAGAGCAAGTTGAATTGGGCCTGAGTGATCGTTTCTGGAAGCTTATCGCCGAGCGCCGGCAAGAGCGCACCCTCAGTCGCGCGCAATTGGAAGAAAAAATGAGTGGCCAAAGTTGATAGCCAGACTCGCTTCCACCATCGCCTGACTTCTCACGAAGTCAGCTACGGTGTCAAGGTGCCGCCGCAGGTTCTTCGATGCGCTCGAAGGTGAACTCGCCGCCGCGATAGTCGACGCGCACGCCCGTCTCGGGGCCCAACGTTCCCTTCAACATCTCCGTCGCCAGCGGGTTTTGAATCTGCTGCTGCACCACGCGCTTCAGCGGACGGGCACCATAGGTCGGGTCGTAACCGAGCTTGGCGATCTCGTCGAGCGCCGCTTCCGTCACCTCCAACTGAATTTCGTGCTGGGCGAGCTGCTTCTGCAATCGCCCGATCTGAATCTGTACGATCCGGTGCAGGTGCTTTCGGTCGAGCGGATGGAATACGATCGTCTCGTCGATGCGGTTCAGGAACTCCGGTAAAAAGCTGGCCTGCAAGGCGTTTTTTACCGCTTCGTCGATGTCTTCCTGACGACCGCCGGCGCGGGTAATCTCCTGGATCGCTTGGCTGCCGATGTTCGAGGTCATGACGATGATCGTGTTCGTGAAGTCGACCGTGTGGCCCTGATTGTCGCTCAATCGCCCGTCGTCGAGCACCTGCAACAGGATGTTGAACACGTCGCGGTGGGCCTTCTCGATCTCATCCAAAAGCACGACGGAGTAAGGCCGCCGCCGGACCGCTTCCGTCAGCCGGCCGCCTTCTTCGTAACCGACGTAGCCCGGAGGAGCGCCGATCAGACGGCTGACGGTATGCCGCTCCATGAACTCGCTCATGTCGAGACGGACCATCGCGTTCTCGTCGTCGAAAAGCACCTCGGCCAGCGCCTTGCAAAGCTCCGTCTTGCCCACGCCCGTCGGTCCCAGGAAGATGAACGAGCCGATCGGCCGGTTCGGATCTTGCAGGCCTGAACGACTGCGGCGGACCGCATTCGACACCGCCTCGACCGCTTCGTCTTGCCCGACCACGCGCTGATGGAGCCGCTCTTCCAGCACCAACAGCTTGGCGCGCTCGGTCTCCATCATGCGGCTCAGGGGGATGCCGGTCCAGGCGCTGACGATCTCGGCGATTTCTTCGGGGCCGACCTCCCGGCGCAGCAACCGCCGGCCGGTGGTCGCCGTATCGCGGCCGTCGCGGTCGGCGGGCGTCAATTCTTCCAGGTGCTTGAGCAGCTTCTTGCGTTCGACGTCAAGCTGATAGAGCCGCTGATAGAGCGACTCTTCGATCGGCATGCCGGCGGCCTGCTTCTCTTTGATCTGCGAGTTGAGCTGCTGGAACTCCAGCTCGACCTTGTCGAGTTGATTGCGGGTCTGTTGCACGTCGCCCAGGCCCATTTTCTCGGCTTCCCATTGCTCGCGCAGGCTGGCCAGCTTCCGCTTCAACTCCTGCATCTCGTCTTCGATCTCCGCCCGACGCTCGACGGCGTGCTCTTCGGTTTCTTCGGCCAACTGCCGGGCAGCCAATTCAAGCTGCGTGATCCGCCGCTGCACTTCGTCGATTTCCGAGGGGACGCTTTGCAGCTCCATCGCCAGCCGGCTGGCCGCTTCGTCGACCAGGTCGATCGCTTTGTCGGGCAAGAAGCGGTCGGTGATATAGCGGTGCGAGAGGTTGGCCGCGGCCACCAGCGCCGAATCGCGAATCTTTACGCCTTTGTGATGGGCCTCGTAGCGGCCTTTCAGCCCGCGCAGGATGGCGATAGTGTCTTCCACGTTCGGCTCGCCAACGTAGACCGGTTGAAAGCGCCGCTCCAGCGCCGCGTCTTTCTCAATGTGCTTGCGATATTCGTCGAGCGTGGTGGCGCCGACGCAGCGCAGCTCGCCGCGGGCCAAAGCCGGTTTGAGCAGGTTGGCGGCGTCGGCCGCGCCCTCGGCGGCGCCGGCGCCGATGACCGTGTGCAGCTCGTCGATGAACAGTACGATTTGGCCGCCGGCTGTCTGGACTTCTTTGAGCACCGCTTTCAGCCGCTCTTCGAACTCGCCGCGGAACTTGGTGCCGGCGATCAGGGCGCCCATGTCGAGCGCCACGACCCGCCGGTTTTTGAGCGTTTCGGGCACGTCGCCCTGCACGATGCGCGAGGCCAGCCCTTCGACGATGGCGGTCTTGCCCACGCCCGGCTCGCCGATGAGCACGGGATTGTTCTTCGTCCGCCGTGAGAGAACCTGGATCACGCGGCGGATTTCCTGGTCGCGGCCGATGACCGGGTCGAGCTTGCCTTGCCGCGCGCGTTCGACCAGGTCGATGCCGTACTTTTCCAGCGCCTGATACTTGGCCTCCGGGTTCTGGTCTTCGACACGAGCGCTGCCGCGGACCGCCTGCAACGCCTGCAACACTTCCTTGTCGGTAATGGCGTTCAGCTTCAACACCTGTCGGGCCTTGGTATCGACCTTGGTCAGGGCCAACAGCAAGTGCTCGACCGAAACGAAGTCGTCCTTCATCGTGTCGGCCTCGCGATGGGCCGCCTCGAAGACCTGCATCAGGCTGCCCGCGGGCTGCGGCGGAGCCCCGCCGCTGGCCCGCGGCAGATGGCCCAATTCGGCCTGCAAAATGCGATCAAGCTGTTGCCGGTCCGCGCCGATCTTTTCGATCACGGCGTTGAAAATGCCCTCGCCCGCGCCGGCCAGCGCGGCCAACAGATGAAGAGCCTCGATCTGCGGATTGCCCCGTTCGGCCGCGAGCTCTTGTGCCCGTTGTACGGCTTCCTGGGCTTTGATGGTGAATTTGTCGAATCGGACGGCCATGGGTATGGTTGGGTCTAGGTTGTTCGGCGAAGGGATGAGGGATGAGGGGTGAGGGGTGAGGGATTGGCTTTCTGCGTTTGTTGTGCAAAAGCCTTTCTACTAGAATGTCGTTTATGGCTACGATCGAAACATTGCTGACGGCTGAAGAGTACCTGGCACTTCCCGATAACGGATGTCCGACGGAACTGGTGCGTGGAAAGGTCATTCCCATGAACGTCCCCGGTTTCCACCATGGCGAACTGTGTGCCGGTGTGGCGGGGCCGTTATGGCAGTTTGCCAAGCAGCGACAGTTGGGACATGTCATTACCAATGACTCGGGAGTCGTTACCGAACGTGGCCCCGATACCGTCCGCGGTCCTGATGTCTCCTTCTACAGTTACTCGCGCGTCCCCAAGGGGGTGTCGCCTGCCGGTTACCCTAATGCCGTCCCCGAGGTCGCCGTCGAGGTTCGTTCGCCCACCGATCGCTGGCCCAAGGTACTGGCAAAAGTCAGCGAGTACCTCGACGCTGGCGTCGATTTGGTCTACGTCGTCGATGCCCAGTCGCGGACGGTCTTTGCCTATACCGCCGATCAGCCGGGCACGCCTTTGGGCCTCGGCGCCGAAATGACGTTCCCGCCGCCGCTCGACGGCTTGCGCATCGCCGTGCGCGACGTCTTCGAGCCGTAGGCCGCGTAAGGTGGGACAAAGTCGCCTCGGCGACTGCCGGCCCACAGTTATGTGCGTGAATCTAACGCGCGACCGAGCCAATAACGGTGGGCCGGCGCTCGCAAGCTCGCTGGTCCCCACCTTACGACGCCGCGCGAGGTTCCGCTTCAATCCAAAATCCAAAATCGAAAATCCAAAATCCTACTTCGCGTCCTTCACCTCAAACTCCGCATCGATCGCATCCTCTTCGCCGGCGGGCTTCGCGCCGCCGTCGGCGCCCGGCGCCGCGGCGCCGGCACGGGCCTGCGACTCGTAGAGCGTCTTGCTCAGCGCGTGCGATGCCTGCTCCAGTTCCGATACGGCCGACTTGATCGCCTGCACGTCGTCGCCCTGGGCCACCTCGCGCGTCCGCTTGATCGCCGCCTCCAACGGCGACTTGTCGCCCTCGCTCAGCTTGTCGGCGTGCTCCTTGATCAGCTTTTCCATCTGGAAGCACATCGACTCGGCCTGGTTGCGCGTTTCGGCCAACTCGCGCTTCCGCTTGTCTTCGGCGGCGTGCGACTCGGCGTCTTTCCGCATCCGCTCGATCTCGTGCTCGTTCAGACCGCTGGACTGCTCGATCTTGACCGTTTGCTCCTTGCCCGTGCCGAGATCCTTGGCCGACACGTTGAGAATGCCGTTGGCGTCGATATCGAACTTGACCTCGATCTGCGGCATGCCGCGCGGGGCGGGCGGAATGCCCTCCAAGTTGAATTGGCCCAGCAGGCGGTTGTCGGCCGCCATCTCGCGTTCTCCCTGGAACACGCGGATCGTGACCGCGGTCTGATTGTCGTCGGCCGTGCTGAAGACGTTCTTTTTCTCCGTCGGGATCGTCGTATTGCGTTCGATGAGCTTGGTCATAATGCCGCCCAACGTCTCGATGCCCAGCGACAGCGGCGTCACGTCGAGCAGCAATACGTCTTTGACCTCGCCCGCCAGCACGCCGCCTTGGATCGCGGCGCCCACGGCCACCACCTCGTCGGGATTCACGCCTTTGTGCGGATCTTTGTTGAAGATCTTCTTGACCAGTTCCTGCACCTTGGGAATACGCGTCGAGCCGCCCACGAGCACGACCTCGTCGATCTCGCTGGGCTTCATCTTGGCGTCGGTGAGGGCCTGCATCACCGGGCCGCGGCAGCGCTCGATGAGATGGTCGACAAGCTGCTCGAACTTCGAGCGGCTGATCGAGAACTGCAAATGTTTGGGACCTGAAGCATCGGCCGTGATGAACGGCAGGTTGATGTCGGTCGTGCTTTGCAGGCTCAACTCTTTCTTGGCCTTCTCGCAGGCTTCCTGCAGACGTTGCAGAGCCATCGTGTCTTTGCGCAGGTCGATGCCCTGTTCCTTCTTGAACTCGTCGGCCACGTGGTTGATGAGCACCTGGTCGAAATCGTCGCCGCCCAAGTGCGTGTCGCCGTTGGTGCTGATCACGCGGAACAGCCCTTCGTCGACCTGCAGAATCGAGACGTCGAACGTGCCGCCGCCCAGGTCGAACACCACGATCTTTTCCGACTCTTTCTTGTCGAGCCCGTAGGCCATCGCAGCGGCGGTCGGCTCGTTGATGATGCGGGCCACTTCCAGACCGGCGATCTGACCGGCGTCCTTGGTGGCCTGCCGCTGCGCGTCGTTGAAGTAGGCCGGCACGGTGATGACGGCTTTGTTGACCTTGTGCCCCAGATAGGCCTCGGCGGCCTCTTTCAGCTTGCGCAGAACTTTGGCCGAGATCTCCGGCGGCGTGTGTTCCTTGTCGCCAATCTTGACCTTCACGTAGTCCTGCGGCCCGCCGACGATGGTATAAGGCACGATCTTCTCTTCGGTAGCCACTTCACTGTGACGCCGGCCCATGAACCGCTTGATCGAATAGACCGTGCGCGTGGGATTCGTCACCGCTTGCCGCCGGGCAGGCTCGCCCACCAGCGTCTCGCCCTTATCGGTGAATGCCACCACGCTGGGAGTCAGCCGGTTGCCTTCTTGGTTGGCGATCACCTTGGGGTCGCCGCCTTCCATCACCGCGACGACGGAGTTGGTGGTTCCGAGGTCGATGCCGATGATTTTTTCGCCTTGTGCCATTAGCTTATGCTCCTCATGTCAGTCCGGTGCCCCGGCCCAGATCCGAGCGGGGACGTGGTGAATGGGCTCTCAACGTTGGGATAAGTTTACAGCATCCCTAAGCAAAGCCTATGCCGGCGGCGTAAACGCCGAAGCGGATGACGTAAACGTTTTCACAGAAAGAGGTTGCAAGTTACCGACGTTCGCTCGCCGCTGCCATCCGTTCGCTTCGGCCGGCCGCGTCTGCCATTTTGGCACACTCGGCACACGCGCAGGCGGCAAAGCCCTCATTTTCGGCCACATCCTTGACACTAGCTAACGTGGCTAGTACAAGGGCCACAGTAACCCCATGCTACTCTAGGTGTAGATCGTTGCCGGAACGGCATTTGAGAAGAGCGAAATGGCCAACCAGTCCGGTTCTCGCCCCACAAAAAAACCATCCCAGCGCGGCGACAGCGAGGCCGGGGCCAAGGCCGAAATCGAGCGGACCGACCGCGAATTAGTCAAACTGCTGAACCAGCGTGCCAAGGCGTATGCCCAGCTTTATAAGCATTCGCTGAAGGCCAACGGGCCTGTGCCGCCGCCCGAACCGGAGCCGGAAGCCGTCGGGCGGGCGCTGGCTCACAACAAAGGGCCGCTTTCCAACGATGCCTTGCGGGCGATTTTTCGCGAGTTGACGAGTGCCGGCCGGTCGCTGGAAAAACCGGTCCGGCTGGCGGTGCTCGGTCCGGCCTACAGCTACAGCCACTTGGCCGCCATCGACCGTTTTGGCACCAGCGTCGAGCACGTGCCGGTGGGGAGCATTGCCGCCGTGTTCGAGGAAGTGAACCGTGGCCAGGCGGCGTTCGGCGTGGTGCCGCTGGAGAATTCGACCGACGGCCGCATCGCCGATACGCTCGACATGTTCACGCGGTTGCCCGTGCGCATCTGCGGCGAGGTGCAACTCCGCATTCACCACTACTTGCTTGGCCGCTGTGCTCGTGCCGACGTCACGGAGGTGTATAGCCGGCCGCAGGCATTGTCGCAGTGCCGAAACTGGCTTTTGCGGCACCTGCCCACAGCGCGGACCGTCGAAGTGACCAGCACCTCGACGGCCGCGCAACTGGCGCAAGACAAGCAGGGCGCCGCGGCCATCGCCAGCTTCCAGGCCGGCGTCCACTACGGTCTCGACGTGCTGGCCGAGAAGATCGAAGACAACCCGGCCAACGTCACCCGCTTCGCGGTACTGGGGCACGAATCGGCGGCCCGCACGGGCCAGGACAAGACGGCGCTCATGTTTCAGGTGGCCCACAAGCCCGGCAGCCTGGCCGACGCCATCGCCATCTTCAAGCGAGGCAAGCTCAATTTGACCTGGATCGAATCTTTCCCGATTCCGCAGTCGGAAGGGCAATACCTCTTCTTTGTGGAGGTGGACGGGCACGAGAAAGACGCCCGGCTGCGCAAGGCGCTCGACACGTTGACGCGCAAGGCGTTGCGGCTGGAAGTGCTGGGGTCGTATCCGCGGAGCCAGCCGGTCGGCTAGCGCTCTAGTCTAAGCTCAGGCGGCCGATATAATTCGGCTGATCTTATTCCCTTACCGCAGGCGACGTACGGAGAGTCTTTCATGGAACGCGAGTTGACCGATCGAGCGACGGCCATTCATCAGCGGATCACCCAACTTCGGGACTCTCTTTGACTACGACAGCAAACGGGCCAAGGCGGCCGAGATTGAAGCCCGAATGGGCCAGCCGGGCTTCTGGGATAATCAAGAGCGGGCGCAGGCCACCGTGGGCGAGCTGAAGGCCCTGAACGCCATCATCAAGCCGATCGGCGAAATGATTGCCGCCAATGACGACCTGGCCGTCATGTTGGAAATGGCCGAGGAAGATCCGCAAATGGCGGCCGAGGTGCCTCCGGAGCTGGAACGGTTGGAGGGCCGGCTCGATGAGTTGGAGCTCAAGGCCCTGCTCGACGGTCCGCACGACGCCAACCACGCCATCCTTTCGATCAATGCCCGCGACGGCGGCATCGACGCCAACGACTGGGCCGAGATGCTGTTGCGGATGTACATTCTGTGGGCGCAGAAGAACGGCTACGAAACCGAAGTGCTCGACCGGCAAGACAACGAAGAGGCCGGCATCTCCAACGCCACGATCGCCGTCCGCGGGCCGATGGCCTACGGCTATCTGAAGGGCGAGACGGGCATGCACCGCTTGGTGCGCATCAGCCCGTTCAACGCCGAAGGGAAGCGGCAGACCAGCTTTGCCGCCATCGATGTGTCGCCCGAAATCGGCGAGTCGGCCGAGATTGAAATTCGCGACGACGATGTGCGCGAAGACGTCTTCCGTGCCAGCGGCGCGGGTGGCCAGCACGTGAACAAGACCTCGAGCGCCATTCGCCTCACGCACCTGCCGACGGGCATCGTCGTGCAATGCCAGAACGAGCGCAGCCAGCACAAGAACCGGGCCACTGCGATCAAAATGCTTCGGGCGCGGCTGGCGCGGCTTGAGGAGGAAAAGCGCGAGGCGGAGCAGGCCGCCAAGTATCAATCGCAGGCCAAGACGGGTTTCGGCTCGCAGATTCGCAACTACTTTCTGCATCCGGACCAGCGCGTGAAAGACGCCCGCACCGGCTATCTGGTCGGCAACTTTCAGAGCGTGCTGGATGGCAACGCGCTGCAAGGTTTTTTGGACGCCTTCTTGCAGTGGCGGGTGGGAAAAGAGGTGGCGGGGGCGGAGAAGTAAGCGGACGCTTTCGACCGGCTCAGGATTAGGAGGTTAATCGTGGTTGTCCAGCAGATCGTTTTGCAGCCGCGTCCAAATGGTTTCTAACTCGTCGCAAGAGAGCATCTGCAATTCTTCCCGTGGCAGAACATCCTGTCCCAGCGACTTTTGCAGCGTTGGAATGACTGTTCGCAGTGCCTCCGCGCGTCCGTCCGCGAGGCCCTTCTCGCGTCCTTCTGCGAGGCCCTTCTCGCGTCCTTCTGCGAGGCCCTTCGCCTCGGCTGCGTCGGCCGCCTCGGCCGCTTGCTGAACGGCTTGCTGAACGGCTTGCTGAACAGCTTGCTGAACGATTTGCTGAGCACGTTGTTCAGCGGCTCGTTGAACGGTTTCTTCATACGACGCCTTGTCGCGCCGCTCCTGCAGCCGGGCTTCATAGAGCTCACGTTCCGGATCGATACGCGAAATCATAAACAGGTCTCCTAATGCCCAGCGGAGCTCCGGCACGTCCAAGGTTACGGGCACGGTCTCCGCATCGAGGTATTCGCCATTCCGCAAGAAATAGAGCCAGCGGTCGAGCGGCGTCGCCAGCTCATCAATTCCTTTCTTGAACTTCGGTAATTCCAGGATATACAGCGCCAGTTGATCCGTAAAGAGCGTCTGACGGCGGCGCTCGCGCAGCTCGAAGATCGACTGGTAATCCGGCAGTTCCGGGAACAGCGGCGTATCGACAAAGCAAACTGCGATCGTCGGCCGCAGCTCCCGCCAGTTCTCGCCTTGGTGCAACTGTTCCTGGTAAAGTGCCGCCCAATAGAAGAGCGCTCGCTGGCGGAATGCGTCGTCGGCCAGCATTTGCATCTCGACCAAGAACTGCCGACCACTTTCGTCACGGGCCTTGATATCGACGATGCAAGTTTTGGCGGTTTCAAAGGCCTTTGCATTGAAGGGGTTGAGCAACTCCAGGCCGACAATGCCTTCGCCGGCGGCCGGCTCCAAAACCGCATTCAGCAGGCTGACGAGCGCCGGCTTGCTCTCTTCGCGGCCAAAGACGTGCTTGAATGCGTAGTCGACCTTGGGATCCGTCTGCGTTTTCATGGAAAGATGTGGATCGCGGTTCGTTGACGAAGTCGCACCCAGCTTAGCGACGGACGCGGCGCGGATCAAACAGGTCCGCCAGGCCTACCGTTATTTCATGGCCGACTTCCAGTTCATCCGGCGGCTCGCCCAGTTCACATGGATGAGCGAGCCAAGTGGCAAACTCCGCTTTGGCTTGAAAAGAGGGGTCGTTTGCTTCAATGGGAATAACATCTTCGCGATCGAGTCTGCCCAAGTAGTGTCGCGCGACCTCCGAATGGTTCACGTCCAGACAATACCTCGCAAGCATTTTTAAGCCGGCTTCGCGGCCAAGCGTTGCGACGGCCCAGGCGGCTACGATCTGCACGCCGGGGTCGATATGATCCATGGCCAGGGCCAGAAGTTGGTCGCGGGCGGGGTTGCTTATGAACGGCAGCGCATTGGCAGCGCTGCGGGCATAACTAAAGTTCTCCGTGTCTCGGTCTTCCAACCAGTCCTGCAACCGCTGCCAACCGCTTGCCGAGTCAAACGGATGCCGCGGCAACTCATCTTCCACGGCGGCCCTGTTCGCGCTATCGAGCAAGGCCACCGCCAGAAAAGCGGGCGGCAGCGGATCGCCCAACGCCTCGAACGCATAGTCGCGATCTGGATGGCCTTGGGAAAGCTCAGACAAGATCACGTGCCACTGGTAGTCATCGGGCTTGAGCGGTCGCTTTGCCGCTGCGACGATTCTTTCCGCCCCTTCGCGCGATCCATACAGGGCCAGAATCGTCAGCACGAAAAGCAAGTCTTCAGCATCGTCATCATCGACGCGGCGGATTCGGGCATCGAAAATACGAATTAGTTGCGGCAAACCCTCGTCGTACAGAACTTCAAATGCCGGAACATCGCCGCTCTCGACATCTCGAAACAGCCCAGTCAGCGCATGCAGCGGCGATGAAAAATGATTTCCATCCGAACGCAGGGGCAGCTTGTCAAGCGCCCCGCAAATCGCTTTGGCGTCCTTGCGCGAACGAATAGTGTAGTTGCCCAGTGTGCGTAGCTCCTCCGCCAGATCACCATCCTGTTTCATTCCTCGAGCTATCGCACGCTGCAGCGGGGTTCGGAACATTTCTGATCGCTCCTTTCGCTTCGACTGTGCCGCAGCCAACGCTTTTCGGCAGTTCGGCCGTTCGGCGTCTCCTTGGCAATCAGGGCCAGTGCAAGACACCATCACTTTACGCCACCCGACTCGGGATCTGCAATCCAAGGTAAACCGTGGGCGGCACGACGAGCCTCGCACAGACTCTGCTACGTTCACGATCTCCCTGCACCGCGGAAAATTCGGGCAGCCGTAAAACAACTGGTCGGTGTTCGATCCCTTTTGGGCGACTCGCCTCACCATCTCCACTCCGCACCTTGGGCAGACCGGACCGGCGGCGGCTGCGGGCGCAACGAAGCTGGCACCCCGGGTGCCGCGACGCGGTTCGATGAGGGCCGCCAAACTCGGCCGGTCGGTAGGCCGCCCGTGCCGGGACGCGGACAAGCGGCAGCCCAGCCACCTCGAAGACGCGATCGACAAACTCGTCGCCCTCCTGGCGATCAGCTCCTGGTAGGCGGCCATCCATTTCTAAAGTGGTTGGCCGCTGAAGAGGACGGTTCAGCTTTTGGCGGTCTTCACGCTTCTGTTCATGGCGGGCACCGCGTTTATCGGGCTTGTGCATCAGGTGGCCTGGCTGGCAGCGGCTCCCGAACCGCTCACCCGCTACCGGCTCTGGAAGAATTCCTACTTCAACTCCGAGTCGAACCTGAGGTTCATCGGCAACGGCTTCTACACGGCCAGCGACTACTACAAGCGGGTTCCGCCGAACGGCAAGGCTCCCGAATTGAAACAAGGGTCCGCGGACCTCTGGTGCCCATACCCAGTTGTGGGCCTGATCCGCGGTGCGTTCGCTCGAACATGCGGTTGCAGCCGGTTCGACAGGGACTATGCTTTACAGATCATCGGGGAGGGTTGATATGAACCGCTCAACATTACTTTCGGTCATCACGTGCGGCTCATGCCGATCGAAGTGCGGGGAGAAGTCAATTGGCTCGTCAACCGTACGCAAACCGGCTGGGCAGTCACGTTGCTGAATCCCGCCGGGCAAGATAAGCCGCAACAAGGAATCACGCCGACCGATTACCGCCAAAACCGTGTTGTGACCATTGTCTCGCACGTTCCTTTCAGCAACGCGCGCGATCGCTTGTTGCCCGACGACCCCCTGGAGATCGAAGCCGATCGTGTGGTGCTTGAAGTCCCTGCGGGCAGTGTCCGAATCGTCGAGATCAAGTAGACATCTCGGCAACCGCCACGCCTATTTCTTTTCAGGCGACTTTTGCGACGGCAGCCCCATCACGTCGAGGCTCTCGAAGTTGTTCACGTTCAACCGCTGCAGCTTCGGTTCATACAGGATCCGGTTCGCCGCGAAGTCGATGGGGTTCGAGCCGTTCTGCTGATCGCGATAGAACGTGGCGGCGCTGCGGCCGTCGCCGGAGAGCACCAGCAAGTCCTTGTTCGAGGCATACCGCAAGTTGCGGCAGCGCGACAAAAAGTCGGAGCCTTCGATCACGATGTTGCCTTCGCCGTACAATTCCACCGCCGGCTGGCTGTCGCCGGTCAGGCCGTTCTTGGCCACCGTGAGCTGGTCGCACTTGAGCACGAAGCCTTCCGTTCCCAGCCGCTTCGGATAGTTGGGGTCGAGCCACTGCTGCCAGCGGAGCACGGGGCCGTAGACGGCCGTCACCCGGCGGTGCAAGGTGACGATGTCGCGCCGCTGATTGCCGGTCAACTTTTCGACGAAGGTGGCATTCAAATAAACAAGCCGCGTGCGGTTTTTCGAGGGAGGCGCGGCCGGTTTTTTCTTGGAGCCGCCCGGAGTCACCGCCGGCGTGCTGCCGTCGTCGAGCCAGGTGCGCGTGATGACGCCGTCGCCGCGGGCCACGAAATCGCCCGTCGCATAGTCGAACACCAGATCGCGGGCCACCAATCGCTCCCAGGAAAGCACCCTGCCGCGTTGCCGTTCATGCCGGTCGAGGTCGACGTGTTGGCGGCACACGAGCCGCTGCACTTGCGGCCGCGTTCCATCGTTATCGGAGCCGAAGCGCACCTGCTCGCGGAAGGTCACCTGCAGCTCCGGCGTTTTCAGCACCGCTTCGTCGTTCCTGGCCACCACGTCCCGCTCAAAATCAGCCGTGAGGCCGTCGAACCGCATGCGGCCGTTCCAGTGGATCTCCAACTGCTGCGGCCGCGCGAGCTTGCGTCCCTGCATGTCTTCGTCGACGGGCAACACCAGCGTCCCTTCGCCCGGTATCCAGAGCTGGTTCTTGGCGCGGTCGAGATGGATGTTGCCCGCCTTTTGCTTGTCGCCGCCGATGAGCGTCATGCCCTGCGCGTCGACGCGTGCCGGCCGGCCGGTGATGCGGACTTTGGCCTCGCCCGGCGCCGGCTGCACCAGATGGATTTGCTCGCCTTGGATGACCATCAACTGTTCGGGCGGTCCTTCAAGGGGTTGGTGCTGCTTGGCCAGCGAGGGCAACTCCTTGCAAAGGGCGTCGCCGTCGAGCTGCACTTCCGTCACTTCGGTCTTGCCGGCCACGAAACGGGCCTGGACTTTGAGCACGTCGCCGGAGACGTTCCAGCGTTGATCGGGCGGGGCGCGCTCGGCCTTTTGCTCCGGCGGCGGTTCGGCCGGCGCGGCGGGATCCGCCGGGCCGCTGGCCACGACGGCCGGATCTTCGGGAGCGAACCAGATATCCATCTCGCGAACGATGCCGCTCAATTGCGGCGCGTTAGGACGGACGTGGCCGCGAGCGGTCATCTTTTCCGGCACCAAGCCTCCCTGGCCGGTTGGCCCGCCGAAAGACGGCGCCTGCGTGCCCGCCGCCGCTTTTCGCAGCCAAACGTGAATCTCGTCCGCCTCCAGAGAGCCGGTGTCGGTGCTCTCCACGTAAGCATTGCCCAGGATCGAAAGCACCTGGCTGCCTTCGTAGGGCTGAAAGGTCAATCGCGTCGTCCATTTCACAAAAAGCTTCTGGTCCGGATCGGCGGGCGGCGCGCCGCGCAGCCAGCCCTTGCCACGGGCATCGACCCGCCGCGGAGGCCCCGAAGGCGACTCCGGGTCGGACTCGAACTCCAACTCGCGGGCATGGATTTCGCGGAGCTGGCAGGTCGCGGGGTCGAGCTGGCGGAGCGTCGCCTCGTCGTTATCGAGCAGCTTGCCGCTGCGAGTTTGCACGTCGTATTCCAGCCGCCGCCCGCGGGCCTCGACGCCGTTGGAGCGCGAATCGAGGATCACCGGGTTGCCGTCGGCCGTGATGTAGCGCGGCCGCAACCTGGGCATGCCTTTGCCGCTGGTATCGCCGGCCGCGGTCTTGACCGTCGGGTCCGGCTCGAACCGCACCGACAATCGCTGGCAGGTCAGCCGGTCGCTGTCACCAACCGGGTTCAACCGCACCACTTCGACCCGCTCGTGGAACGTGGCCACGTAACGCCGCAGGTCGACGTGCAGCCGTCCCTGGCAACTAATCTCGACGGGCGGCTTGGGCGATGCAGGCTTGGCATCGGCGGCAGCGGTGGGAGCGGTGGGAGCGGCCGGCTTGGAGCCAGCCATAAACAAATCGCCGTCGGCCGTCTCCATGCGCATGTGGACATCGCGGGCCAACTCGAATGTCTTGGCCGGCCCCGACGAGGGCTGAGCGGCCTTCTCGGCGGCGGTGGTCAGCTCCAGCCGCATCTCGCGGCCCCGCCCTCGATTTGGCCCATAGAAGAATTCCACAAGCCGCGGTGTGGTGATGCAATCGTGGTCCAAGGTCACGTTTTCGGTGAGCAGCAACAGATCGTCTTCGGGGCCCGGCGAACGTTGCTCGCTGCGAATCGTCACCTTGCCGGGCATGTGGCCGCCCACGATCTTGCTGCCCATCTGCCCTTTCTTGATGTCGATCGGCTCGGCAAACCGCAGCGTGGCGCCGTCGGGCGAGCGAAGCACGATGGCCCGCCGCAGACGCTCTTCTTCATCGTCGAACTGGCCTTCGGGCAAGAAGATCATCGTACACGGGTTGAGCGTCACCACGTGCGGATCTTCGGGATCGGGGTGATAGTCTCGCAGCAACAGCTTGCCCTGGGCCGTCTCCAGGATTTTGGGCGAGGTCAGCTCCCAATCGCCGTCCTTGAACCAGCGGCGCAGGTCGGCCCGCTGATTGGCCACGCTGCCCAGGGCCTGCTCGCGCTCTTCCGCGGTGATCTCGCCGTGGTCGCCGGCCGCGTCTTCCGGCTCGATCAACGGCACGGCCGCCAGCGAATAGACGCAATAGGCCGCCACGACGACCACAAAGCTGCCGATGATGCGCAACGGTCGACTCATCAAGCTCCCGCTCAAGCTTCATACTTTTGGATGACGTCGTCCCACCGCTGCTGCGACTTGAGAACCAGTTCGACGGTTTCGCGCACGGCGCCCTGCCCGCCGGCAACCTGAGTGACGTAGGCCGCAGCCTCGCGCACTTCGGCACAAGCGTCGGCCACCGCCACGCCCAGTCCGGCGGCACGGACCGCCGCCAGGTCGGGCAAGTCGTCGCCGATGTAGCAAACCTGCTCCAGGGCCAGCCGGAACTGCGCGGCGATCTCGCGGAGCGCGGCCAACTTGTTCTCGGTGCCTTGCCGCACGATGTCGATGCCCAACTCGGCCGCGCGGACGTTGACGATGTGCGAGTTTCTGCCGGTCACGATTCCGAACTTGCCTCCGGCCCACTGCCACAGCTTGATGCCCATGCCGTCGCGAATATGGAAACGCTTGGTTTCTATTCCCTCGTTATTGAACACGATGCTGCCGTCGGTCAGCACGCCGTCGACGTCGGCAACAATCAGTTCGATGGAGTGGCAGCGTTTGGCGATCGTCATTTGGAGGGTTCGGGGTTCAGGGTTCTCTCCCTGGCATCATACCGACGACGTCCGTCACGTCGAGCAGTCCGACCGGAATGCCGGCCGGACCGACGACGGGCAGCTCGCTGATCTTCAGTTCCGCCAGAATCGCCAGTGCGTCGGCCAGCATCGATCCCAGCGGCACCGTGCGGGGGTTGGCCGTCATCACGCCGCAAATCGGCTGGTCGAATGCCTCGTAGCGGCGGGCCTCGAACAACCGGGCCAGATCGCTGTCGGTGAAGATGCCGGTCAATCGGCCGTCTTCGCCCACAAGCAGAATGGCTCCCGTGCGGCGCCCCGGCCTGCGAAGCTCGGCGAACACCTGACGCACCACGTCGGACTCGCGGGCGATGCGGCATTCCGACAACGGCCGCATCCGCTCCTCGACCTTGCTGAGCTGCCGCCCCAAACTGCCGCCCGGATGAACGCGGGCAAAATCATGATGGCCGAACGAAACCATGCGGCTGGCAACCAGCGCCAAGGCGTCGCCCAAGGCGAGCATGGCCGTGGTGCTGGCGCTGGGAGCCAGTCCCAACGGACAAGCTTCTTTGAGCGGTCCCAGCTCCAGCGTCACCGTCGCGGCACGTCCGAGCGAACTCGATTCGCGACTCGTGACGGCGATGATCGGCACGTCGAGCGCCGCCAGCGAGGGCAGCATTCGCAGCACCTCTTCCGTCTCGCCGCTCTGCGACAGCACGAGCATCACATCGTCTTCGGCCACGCGTCCCAGGTCGCCGTGCATCGCTTCGGTCGGATGAAGAAAGATGCTGCGCGTGCCGGTCGAGGCGAGCGTGGCCGAGATTTTTTGACCGATCAAGCCGGCTTTGCCTATTCCGCTGACGATCACGGTGCCGCGGCAGCCCAGCAGACAAGCCGTGGCCTGGCAGAACCGGGCGTCGAGCCGCCGGGCGACTTTTTCCAGCGCCTGCGCCTCGATGCGGATGATCTCGCGCGCGTAGCTGAGCTGTTCAAAGGGCGTCAAGTGGCTCAGCGGGGCCGCGGCTTCGGTCATGGCATTAGGCGTTGGGCATGAGGGGCCGCGGATTGTATCGGCCCAGACAAATCGGGGCAATGCCCAGTAACCGGGGTCCAAATCCCGTGCCGCTACCTTTCAGACCTCGCGACGGTGTCGCCCGTTGCACCGCTCCCGCGTGAGACGTAGGCTGGCGATTGTTTACCGCTGATGCCCGCCTCCCGCACTCCGCTCCAGAACGCGCAAAATGACACCCGCTCACCCGACAATTATCTATCGAGTTGCTGACCCTCCGGATGTTCTGCATCACCCGGACCATCGCCGCGACGGCAAGCGACGCGGTGCATCCACCGGGCCCGTGATGGTCGCCGTCGCCACGCTGCTGCTCCTCGGGCTGCTCGTAGCGGGCCTTGTCGAACGGCCATCCAGACGCGTCGCCACAGAGACCGGAGCGTTATCCGCCGAACTCTCGCCGATGATCTATTGCGCGGCCAGCAACCGAGGGGTCATGGAGGCGGTCCGGGCGGATTACGAGAAGGAATTCGGTATCCCGGTGCAGGTGCAGTACGGAGCTTCGCAGACGCTGCTGGCTTCGCTGGAAGTGTCGAAGAGCGGCGACCTGTATCTGCCCGCCGACGATAGTTTTCTCACGGCGGCGCGAGAGCGCAATTTGATCGTTGACGATTTTGCCCTGGCCGACATGAAAGCCGTTGTGGCAGTTCCGAAAGGCAATCCGAAGCAGATTGCCAAGCTGGACGACTTGCTGCGCGACGAGATTCGCGTGGCGCAGGGCAGTCCTGAAGCGACCGCCATCGGCAAACTGACCAAAGCCGCGCTCTCAGCGATCGGCCGGTGGGAGACGCTCGCGCAGCATACCACCGTGATTAACACGACCGTCAACGAAGTGGCCAACGACGTGAAAATCGGGGCCGTCGATGCGGGCATCGTCTACGGACCCGTGCTGCACGACTATGAAACGTTGGAGGGGATTTCGATTCCCGAACTGGCGTCGATTCAGTCGCGGGTGGCGGTGGCCCTGCTGAAATCGAGTACCCGTCCGCGGGCGGCCGTCCACTTTGCCCGGTATCTTAGCGCTCGCGACAAGGGGCTGGTGCGGTATAGGGAGTTTGGCTTTGAGCCGGTCGAGGGCGATCCCTGGAGCGAGCAGCCGGAGTTGACGCTCTATGCGGGGTCGATGCTGCGGCCGGCAATCGAGGAGACGATCACCGAGTTCGAGCGCCGGGAGGGCGTCAAGGTCACGCGGGTTTACAACGGCTGCGGCATTCTAGTCGCGCAGATGAAAGCAGGCGAGGTTCCCGACGCCTATTTCGCCTGCGATACCGAGTTCATGAATCAGGTGAACGACATCTTTCCCAGCCCGGAATCTGTGTCGCAGAACGAACTGGTGATCCTGGTCAAGAAGGGGAATCCGCACGGCATCGAGTCGCTCGCGGATCTGAGCAAGCCCGGACTGCGGGTCGGTATCGGACACGAGAAGCAGTGTGCGATGGGCTGGATCACGCAGCGGACGTTCGAAGAAAGTGGTCTGCGGACCGAGGTGATGAAGAACGTCGTGGTGCAGACGCCGACCGGCGACATGCTCGTCAACCAGATGCGGAGCGGCTCACTGGACGCGGCGGTGGCTTACCTGAGCAACGCGGTCGGCGCGGCCGAGTTTTTGGACGCGGTCCGCATTCAGGGCATTCCCTGTTCGGTGGCCACACAGCCCTACGGCGTGGCGAAGGGCTCAGACCATCGCCAGTTGGGCCAGCGTCTGCTGCACGCGATCCGAACCGAGTCGTCGAAAGAGAAGTTCACCAGCGAGGGTTTTCGTTGGCTGGACGGGCAGAAGTCCGCCGAGGAACGCCGATGAGCGACATTTCGCGGCCCGTTTCCCGGAAGGCCGGCAGCCGTTCTAACCATGTCTCGATCTAGGACGCGGCTTTGCTGACAGCCGAGGGACGAGCCGCGTCTGCCCGTGCCCTGGGAGCCGCAGGCGCCGTGGGTCGCTCGCTTACGACGAGACGGTCGACTCCGCCGGCGACCAGATGCTGCACGAGGTTGTAAAAGATGATCGGCAACATCGCCGTGGGATGATCGGCCAGCGCCATCGAAGCCAGCACCAGGCCGGTGCCGTTGTTGTTCATGCCCAGTCCGAACATCAGCGACGTTCGTTCGCCGCCGCCGACCTGCAGTAGGCGAGCGATCGCCGGCAAGACGCGTCGAGTGACGCAAGATAAGGAAAATCTTATCTTCGGCTCACGGTCCGTCCGCCAAGGAGAGGCCGCCGACCGCTTTCTCTTATTTCATTGCGGCTCGTGCCAGGTTTTCCGGCCTTGTTGTCGAACGCAGCCATGCCTTCACGCTCGTGCCATGAGAATTGATCCGCCCACGATTAACGCGCCGGCAGCCCAGTGCCGCCAGCTTAGCTCTTCGCCAAGGAAGATTGCCGCCAGAACCATTGCGACCACCACGCTGAGCTTGTCGATCGGGGCGACTTGCGATGCCTTCCCAAGTTGCAAAGCCCTGAAGTAGCAAAGCCAGGAAGCGCCGGTCGCCACGCCCGACAACGCCAAGCAGAGCCATGTTCGAGGGGTTACGCCGTGCAATGAAATCGGCCCTTGGCGCCAAGCGAGCAACCAGGCAAAGACCAAGATGACCACGGTGCGGATGGCGGTGGCGAGATTGGAATCGAGGTCCTTCACTCCCACCTTTGCCAAGATTGCCGTCGCCCCGGCAAATAGAGCGGACAACAACGCCCAGTGCAGCCAATTCATGTTCAGTGTCCAAGCGAACCCGTGATCCTGTCATGATAACGGATCCTGGGCAACACCGGACGGCGGGCACCGCCGCCGCGGCCGAAGGGCCGATTTCCCCGAGAGCGTTGGCAACGGCAATCAGCAGCTTGTCGCCTTTCACTTCAGCGCGCCGCCGGTGCCAGCGTGGTGTGGTCGCGAAGACGTTGCAGTACTCTGCACTTGGGAGTTTCTTGGAGGCAGATTTGTCCCCAGACGTCGAGTTGCAGCAAGCGGATCCGCAGAGCGCGGTCGGTGCCCTCGATCAGTTGTTCGAGCCGCGTGCCGTTCAACCGTAGCAAGTCGGCCAGGAACGAGTTCTCAAAGAACTTGTGCGAAATGGTGAGGCGTTCG
Source organism: Pirellulales bacterium (assembly GCA_035533075.1). Lineage (NCBI taxonomy): Bacteria > Pseudomonadati > Planctomycetota > Planctomycetia > Pirellulales > Pirellulales bacterium. The sequence continues at coordinate 147,479 of DATLUO010000193.1, forward strand.
TAGGCATCGGTGGGAAAGGGCCGCTTGGGCCGTTGGCTGAGCCGCTTTGGCAGGTATCGCTTGGCGAGTTGGCGAATGATCCATTTGTCGCAGAACAGCGGGTGCTGCGACCGGAGCGAGAGGGGCGAAAACCGCATCTTGTAGGCCGGAGGCAGGTTCTCCGCAAAGTGCAGCAGGTCGTTGCTCAAAAATGGAAAGCGAGCTTCAACGCCTGCGGCCATGCCCATGCTGTCATTGCGATGGAGCAACGTCCGTAAGACGTACTTCAGCAGTCCCGTCAGGGCACAACGACGCCGCGCCGCACTGCGTTGCGAGTTTGTGCCCTGCCAGGCGTCAAAGGCCGTCTGCCCCAGTTCAAGTTCCATCTGGCCGTCGATCTTTTCCAGGCCGGTTCCATCGCGCGACAAGGCTGCCGGCAATCCTTGGGCGTGACCAGCGGTTAATCGAGGCAGCCAGCGGTCTATGCGGCCCGGGATCCGGAGCCTGTTGCGACTCGTCGGCGCGAGCCATGGATATCCGAAGTAGCACTCATCGGAACCTTCGCCGCAGAGGACGGCCTTGACTCGCGCGGCGCGGACCAATTCGGCCAGCTTCAACATGGCGACCGATTCAGGGTGGAACGTGAACGGGAAGCCATAGTGTTCGATCACGTCAGGCATGCGCTCGATGAAGTCGGAATCGCACACCTTGACGGCCTGAAAGTCCAGCTTGAGGCAGCGTGCCAACGCCGCTGCTGCGCTGCGCTCGCTGAGCGGTCCTTCCACGTCGGCGTGGAAGATCGTGAAATCGCGACGATGCCTGGCCGCGATTGCCGCCAGCAGCGACGAATCGACGCCGCCACTGCACAAGACGCCAACAGGGGCATCGGCGAACAACTGGCTCCTCACGCTCCTCGTCAGCAACTCATCGGCGCGATCGACCACCCGTGCCGGCTTTTCGGCCGCCAAACTCTGTGCTTCGGCGTTGTCCGAAGTATCTTCCACGCGAACAAAGCGCGTGCGGCGGAGGAGTTCGCCGGCTCGAACGCGAAGCACGGCGCCGGGTGCAAGGCTCTCGATCTGGTCGAAGAACGAATCGCCGACAGTGGGGCCGCCAAAGCCCAGTAAATATGATGAGACGGCCAACATGTTCGGCCGTAGCGTCAGCCAGCGTTTCATGGCACGCGGGGTAGAAGCGAAGAGGAAAGCCTTCTCGCCTTGGTGGAAGTGAAGAGGCTTGATGCCCAGTCGGTCGCGTGCCAGAACGAGCGTTTGGTCCCGGCGGTCGTACAAGGCGAAGGCAAACATGCCCTCCAATCCAGCGAGCGTCGGCTCCACGCCGAAGTGAATCAGGGCTTCGAGCAGCACCTCCGTATCGCAGGTCGTTCGCCAAACGACGCCTCGCCGCTCCAGTCGCCGCTTCAAGTCTTCATATTGGTAAAGCTCGCCGTTATAGACCAGGCAAAACCGCCCGGTGCGGTCCCAAAAGGGCTGGCGGCTGCGCTCGTTTGGGTCGACTAAGGAAAGACGGGTGTGGACCAGGCCCACCCCGAGGTCGGAAAAGATCCCTAGTCCGTCCGGGCCGCGCTGCTCAAGCTCGAACGCAGTTTGCCGCAGCCGCCCCGCGTCCGGCACGGTCGACGCATCATGCTGCAGAATGCCAAAGATACCACACATGGTTCGGAACACGGCCTGTGGGAAATCCCGCTAAAGCCCCCTGCTACGACGCCCGGGGGAGCGGATGGTATTCAGATCAGCCCTCCCTGGCAACCACAATGCCGAGTTGGCAGCCCGCTCTTGCTCCAGGATCTGGCCGTTGCGACGGTCCTCGTGCTGCTGTCCGCATTCGGCTTATCCCGCGACCTCGTTGCCGGCAAACCATACCATGCCAACGACAAGAGCGCTGGCGAGCACCGCTGAATCACCAGACGCTGGGCAGCAGGCGTTTGGTCGACGCCATGTATGCGCGGTAGTCCTGGCCGAAGGCTTCAAGCATCATGCGTTCCTCGCGCCCCACGCGGAAGGCGAAAAGCAGCAGCATGGCAATACCTTCGGAGGGGCCTGCCAACCAGTTCGGAATCACCAGCGCCTGGCCCGACAGGTAGACGAAGAACGCCAGATACATCGGGTGGCGCACGCGGCGATAAACACCGTGCGTGACCAATTGGTGCTTCTCGCGCACTTCCAGCGAAACTGAAAAGTTGTCGCCGAGATCCGCGTGCGATCGGTGGAAGAGCCATAGCCCGGCCATCAAACAACCGCTGCCGACGCAGAACGAGACCGGGTGAAGTGGATAATCCGCCGACGAGAACACCGGCGTGACGATCCACAGAAGCGGGAAAAAATAGGCCGCGTAGTTGATGCCCAGCAGCAGGCCTTCCAGCCTGCCCTTGCGGCTCTTGAGAACGGGCAGCGTTCGACTTCGCTGTCCGTGGGGCGCCCGGATCAGAATCATCAGGATGTTTGCCAGAACCATGACCGCCTTGGCATATAAAGAAAATCTTATCTGCGCTTCATCGACCGTTTACGCACGCCGTGTAAAATGACACCGTCATCGGCCGGCGTGCGGCCGAACGGCAAGCCCACAGATTCTCAGCGAAAGGATTGCAGCCATGCGTTACGTTCTGGCCACGTCGGTGCTCACCTTGGGCCTCATGTTGTTGACGGTCGATGCTCGGGCACTTGCGAAGGAAGAAGACGTTCCGCTCGACCAAGTGCCCAAGGTGGTGCTCGAGGCGGTCAAAGCCAAATTCCCCGGCGCCAAGCTCACGGAGGCGGCGAAAGAGACTGAAGACGGCAAGACGACCTATGAGATCGGCTTGGAGCACAAAGGGCAGGAGTATTCGGTTTCGCTCACAGCCGCCGGCAAGATCACCGAGATCGAGCGTGAGATTGAAATCAAAGAACTTCCGAAAGCGGTCAGCGACGCGATCAAGAAGAAGTATCCCAAAGGCAAAATGGAAAAGGCCGAAGAGGTCACCGCCGGCGGCAAGACCACCTATGAAGTGGTCGTCGAGGCATCGGACGACAAGGACGTGGAAGTGACCGTCGACGCCAGCGGCAAGATCCTGAAAGAGGAAGCCGAGGAGGAAGAGGACGACGAGGACGACGATGATAAATAGCCGGGGCGGTCGCGCCTGGCCGACGGTCGGCGCCAATCGAGGCTCGTTTTTCATTCACCCAAATTCGTTTTGAAAAGGAGATTGTCGATGTTGTGTTTGTTTGATCGCGCCCAGCCTCACGCGCCGCGCCGATGTCCCTGGCTGTTGTTTGTGGCGGCCCTTCTAGTTGGCCCTCTGTCGATGCTCGATCCGCGCCCGGCATCCGCCAAGGGGCATCACGAAGAGGCCGAGCATCACGAGCGCCACGGCCGCCATGAAGCGCGCCATCATGAGGAGGACGAAGACGATGAAGCCGAGGGTGAACACCACGGCCGGCATGTTTACCACGAAGAGGCCGAGCATCACGAGCGCCACGGCCGCCATAAAGCGCGCCATCACGAGGAGAAGGATGATGACGACGACGAGGAGCACGGACGAGGCACCAAGGCCGAGCTCCATGCACTTCGCGAGCAGGTGGAGGATTTGCAGGCCGCAGTGCGAAAACTGAACGAAGCCATCGAGCGGCTCGCGCGGCGGCGCTAGCGGGTCGCGAGGAACCTCGTATGCTCCGCGTGCTCCTCGTCGAAGACGACCTGCAAATCGCCGACTTCGTCGTGCGCGGACTGCGCGAAGAGGGGCTTTGGGTCGACCACGCCCGCGACGGAAACACGGGCTGGGAGGCGCTGGCACGCGGCTCGTGGGACGTGGTGCTTTTAGATTGGTGGCTGCCGGGCATCGACGGTTTGACCCTTCTCACGCGATTGCGCCAGACGGGCGACGCCTCGCCCGTCTTGTTTCTCACGGCCCGCGACGCGGTGAGCGATCGCGTGATCGGCCTGGAGGCGGGGGCCGACGACTACCTGTGCAAGCCCTTTGCGTTCACCGAGCTGTTGGCGCGCGTGCATGCGCTTGGGCGTCGTCGTCCGGCCTGCGTGTCGCCGGTGTTGCGGGCGCACGGCGTCGAGCTGGACCTGGCCGCTCAGCGCGCGCGGCGGGGCGGCCAAGCACTCGAGCTGACGGCCAAGGAGCAGGCGCTGCTGGCGATGTTTTTGCAGCATCCCGAACAGGTCCTTTCGCGCACGCGCCTGTATGAGCAGGTGTGGCAAGAGCGTTATGACGGCATGTCAAACACCTTGGAGGTTCACGTGATGGAATTGCGGCGCAAGCTGGAAGCGCACGGGCCGCGGGTGATCCACACGGCACGGGGCCGCGGCTATTGGTTCGGCCAGACTGCGCAGCGAAGCGGCGCGACAGTCCCATGATACAGTCCCATCACACTCGCCCATGACAGTGGCCCATGACACTGGCAACCAGGCTTTCGGCTTTTTTTCTGGCGACGCTCGCCGTCGTGCTGGTGGGTTTTTCGGTCGCGTTGTATGGGACCGCCGCCATCTACTTCGATCGACAAGTCACCGAACGTCTTGAGGCGGCCCTGCGAAGTCTGGCCGCCGCAGCGGAGATCGAAAACGGCCGCCTGGAATGGGAGCCGCAGAACCGCTCCATACAGCTTGACGGTCGAGACGCGGCCGCGCCCGTTTCGTGGCGAGTGACCGATGAACTCGGTAGCTTGATCGATGGTTCCTCCGACGCGCACGGCGCGGGGCAGGCCTGGGCAGCAACGCCCAAGGCGTCGCTTTACGGAGATCGCCCCGTCATTGCTGATTCCGCCGACGGCGAGTGGCGCGTGGCGCGAGTAAGAATCACGGCTGCCGCTTCGACGGCGACGCCCGCAGTTGATGGTTTAAACCGCAATGGTTCGAAGACGCTCTGGATCGAAGTGGCGGCGCCTCTCGGCCCAACGCAGGTTCTCTTGTCACGACTCGTCTGGTTGGCCGTGGTCCTCTCGATGTCGCTCTGGCTTCTGGCCGCGGCGCTGGGGCGGGCCATCTGCCGCCGCGCGCTCAGACCTCTGACCGCGATGGCCGCCGCCGCACGCGACATGCGCGGCGACATGCTCTCTCGACGGCTGCCCGAGCCGAATGGGCACGACGAATGCCAGGACCTCGCCCGCGCGTTCAACGAACTCTTATCCCGCGTGGAAGAAGCGTTTGAGCGACAACGACAATTCACGGGCAACGCCTCGCACCAATTCCGCACGCCGCTGGCGGCGATTTTAGGTCAGATCGAAGTGGCACTGCGGCGCGAGCGGCCTGCCGACGAGTATCGCCGGGTGCTGGCAGCGTTGCAGCGGCGCGCCGGCGAATTGCGGCAGCTTGTCGAGGCGCTGCTGTTTCTCGCACGCGCCGACGGCGATGCCTTGCTTCCTGATTTGGGGCCGGTCGACCTGGCGCCGTGGCTGCGAGAGTGCCTGGATCGTTGGACAGCGCATCCGCGGGCCGGCGACTTCCGGCTGGAGCTTAAGGCGAAGAGTTGTCTGGCACGCATTCACCGGCCTCTGGCGGACCAACTCGTCGACAACTTGCTCGAGAACGCGTGCAAGCACAGTTCGCCCGGTACGCCCATTGTCGTTCGCCTCACTGAGAACGCCGCGGTGCTGCGGCTCGAGATCGAAGACCGGGGTGCAGGCATTTCGGCCGCCGACCTCCCGCACATCTTCGAACCCTTCTACCGTTCCGAGCAAGCACGGTCGCGCGGATTATCTGGCGCCGGCCTTGGGCTGACGGTTGCCCAACGCATCGCTACGGCACTCGGGGGAAAACTGTGTGTCGAATCACAACTCGGCGCCGGGAGCAGATTTGAATTCCTTCTTCCCCGGTGCGATCCCTTTTCATCGCCTGAGCCGCAGCCGTTAACGGCTCTCCAGGTTGATTGAGCCGGTCTCCGAAGCCCGAAGCCGAAGGTTGCAAGATCGAGTTCTATCGCAGATAATTCTCATGGCCGGCGTCTGCTGCACGCCATCCGCACGGAGTCGTCGAAAGAGAAGTTCACTCGTGAGGGTTTTCGTTGACTGGAAGGGCAGCAGTCCGCCGAGGAGCCGAGGAGGGAGATGCCGCTGGGTGACATGTATGGCCTGCTATAATAAGTGGCGGGTTTGGCCTTCTGACGGAGGTAAGAACATGGTCTTTGAAGGGCACGTTGAGAACGGCGGGGTCGTGTTTCAAAACCCGTTACCGTTGCCTGATGGCACGCCGGTGCGGGGCGAGTCTCTCGCCGTGCCTGGCTTTTGGCAATCGCCATCGATTGACGATCTTGCCCGGCAACAAGGCGTGCCCGCGCTGTCGACGCTTGAGGAACTGCTCGGAGGTTGGCCTGCCGACGAGGCGGATGACGATTTCGAGTCTTGCGTTCACGCCTGGCGTCAGCAAGAAATGGACAATCGCCCATGAGCAATGCTCTGCTGCTCGACACGGACGTCGCGAGCTATCTCTCTTCAAAAAAACAGGCCGTTCATGCAAATCATCCGCGCGATGAAGTCAAAAAGAAGCTGGCCGACGAGCGCATCACGTTCCCCGTACTCATCGACGACGGCAAGACCGCCGAGCGCATCGGCATCGGTTTTTCCGCCTGCCTGCTGGTCGACCGCGAAGGGAAAGTGCTGTCGGTCTACAAAGACTCTCTCGCCCCGCCCGCGCAGATTGAGAAATTGCTGGAAGAGGAAAGCGATGAGCAATGAACGACGAGTGATGAGTGGCGGCTAGCTTCGGCTATAATCTAGGTACTCGTTACAATCCCTTAGGAGTTGCTTCCATGCCCGTTCACGACTGGACTCGCGTCAGCGCGGGCACTTTCCACGACTTCCACTGCACGTGGATTCCGCTAATCAAGATTCGGCTCAACGACGGGCTGCTGCCTTCGGGCTACTACGCCCAAGTCGAGCGGGCCGCCGGTGAGATTACGCCAAAGATACAGTGTCGGTCAAAGCGCCCGATATCACGCTCAAAGGTCTGCGCATCGTCACCGGGCGGGTACACGATCGCCGCGGACAGCCGGTCGACGGCGCCACGGTGTTCAACTCGGGCGACGCGCACGAGCGGATCGAAGCGAGGAGCAAAGGCGGCGGAAAATTCCTCCTGACCGAGGTGACCAAAGGTGGCGTATTCTTGTTCGCCGAAAAGCCCGGCTACCGTTTTACGGGCGTGCGGTTGCCAGCCGATCAGGCTGAGGCAACCCTCGTGCTCACGCCGGTTGACGAACCCGCCGAACCCAAGACCACCTTGCCGCCGCTGCTCTCGCCGGACGAGGAGTACGCTCTGGCGCGTGCCGTGCTCGATCCCTGGCTCGAGCGGTTGGCGAAGTCCGGCACGCCGGAACAAAGGATCAAGGGCTTCGCGTCCTTGATCCAAATCAATGGTCTGGAGGCTTTCCAACGCCTCGATTGGTTAGGTGATGTGGACAAGCCTGTCCGTGATGGCGTTCGCTATAGCGCCATTTACTCTATCATAGCGCATCACGGCCGCATCTCCTGGGACGAGGTGCGTGGGATGATCGAGGCGGGCGACGACGAATACTTCAAGGCCGCAGAACTGATTGAGGCTTCCGATGCAATGGACGACGGCGAGCAGGCGATGCGGCTCGAATGGCTCGAATCGGCTGCGCTACACGCGCGTAAAGTAGCAGATCCCTCACGGCGCGTAAGGGTTTTGGGATGCGTGGCCGAACGCTTGTTTGTCCTCGGCGAAGTTGCGCGCGCCAGGCAGGTACTTGCCGAAGCCGAGAACGACGCGAAACCGCTGTTCCCTGATTATGCCGCGCAGTACGCCTTCCTTCGTCTCGCGCTGGCGGCGGTCCATGACGACGCGAACCGCGCGATCGACTGGCTTGCAAAAGCGGGCATTTATCTGAAGAATCACGGCGGCCGCGTGGCCGCAGGACTGCTGCCCGATAATCCCGGGCGGTCCATCGAAGCCTGGAAGCGGGTTACGGAGGCGATGCGCAAGGATCGAGCGCGAACGTCTGACGGCACCGAATACCGTGCGGCCGCGGAATTCTGCTATCGGCTGGCGCTCGTCGACCGCCCGCTTGCCGAACAGGTCGCCGCTGAAGCCGACGAGGCGATCGTGCGCTTTCGGGCAAAGGGCACCATTATTCTGGCGCTGGCCGAAACGCAGCCGGCCGAGGCCCGCCGGCTGTTGGCGGCGTTGGTGCGAGGGGAGCTTCCTCAGCTTCCCACCGAAGAGAGTTGGCTTTTGCCTCGGGAGTCGGCGCCGGCGATTGCGGCGTGGCTCTTGCCGGTGGCCGAACGGGTCGATCCCGATCTCTGCGGCGAACTGTTCTGGCGGTCGCTGGCTCTGCGGCTGCCGCGCCCCCGTCGAAACAATCTCAGCGATCAAGCTGAACGGGCCGACATCGAGTTGGCAAAGCTGCTCGCCAGGTACGACCGCGACATTGCACGGGCGCTTTTGGAACCGCTCGCTGGGAATGTTGGCAGCATGTTCTTCCTCGCGGCGGTACACGTCGATCCGCGCTGGGCCAAAAGCTTGCTCGACACGGTTGCCGACGCGCCATCGTCGATCGAGCTTGCCGACAGCTCGCGGTTCCATTTCGTCTGGACTTTGGCCCTGCCACTGCCCGAGCGCTGGAACGGGCGGAACGAGTATTGCGCAGGCTTCTGGGAGCCTTCCGCGAGGGACAGGCCGTTGCCGCCCTAGCCGCCGAACGTCAGGTGGATAATCGGGGGGGCATTCCTGCAGGAAACGTCCGCACATCTCGCCAACACCTTGCTGGTGCTTTATGCTGAAGAGGGCGAGGAAAAGCGGATCGTTGACGCGACGTTCTTGGCCGTACCAAGGTGAGAACGATCCGAATCGCCGCAAGGAGCCCTCTCAATGACTGAAGACGAATTACTGGAACGCATCACGGTTGATCCGACAATCTTCGGGGGCAAGCCGATCATTCGCGGCATGCGCATCGCCGTTGAGCATGTGTTGGGTATGCTGGCGGCGGGAGACAGCCCCGAGCGGCTGCTGCAAGAATATCCGTTTCTGGAGCCCGCCGACGTCCAAGCGTGCCTGGCATACGCGCATCGCTCTCTATCGGGTGACGTGGTTCAAGAGCGGATCGCCCGGGCAGCAACGATATGAAGTTCTTGCTCGATGTCTGCGTTTCATCGCGTTCGCTACAGGCATTTCTTATCGCTCAGGGACACGACGTGCTTTCTGCTGTCGCCATCGATCCGAAGGCCAGCGACGAGCGCCTGATGGCCTTGGCCCTTCAGGATCAGCGCATCTTGCTGACTGAAGACAAAGACTTCGGCGAACTGATATTCGTTCGCGGGTTGCCACATGGTCCGGTCGTCCGGCTGGTCGAACTAACTGTTGACGAGCAGGTCAGGGCCGTGGCAGAGTTGCTGGAGCATCGTGCGGCGGAGTTGATCGGGGCCGTTATTATCACTGTCACGCGAGCTCGGATTCGCGTTCGGAGACAGGACGAACTCGACGAGTAGGTCGTTATGACGCTGGGCCAACGGCTTGCTCGATGCCGTGGCCACAAAACACAAGGAGGCACAAAGACGGCCGGCAGTCACGTTCGCGCTTCCGTCGTCTCTCCGTGCCCTTTTGTGTTGTTTGTGGCGAAAGTGATTGCATCTGACGGAGCGGGCGACTCATAATGCTGTGAGAATCTCCATCCCATTGAGGCGAATATGGCAACGATATTCCGGCTGCCACGCTGGCGATTTGTTTTGTGGTCGGGCGTTTCAGCGTTTTTGTCAATTGCGAGCGCTTGCCTGACGACGATGGCACAAGAGCGGACGGACTCGGCCGCCTCAGCCGGCGCCGCGGAAAAAATGTCCGACTCGTGGTTGCGCGTAGTGCCGATCAAAACACCCGCGCCGGATAAGAACATCGGCCACTGGCGGGCGTGGGTCGAAGAAGATTGGTTGCTGGTCGAACGCCGCACCGGCAAGGGTGACATCGAGTGGAAGATCGTGCTGGCCAAAGTCGTCGGCGAGGAACCGCCGGAAATTGACGCCGATCAGTTCGGGGCGTTGCGGCTGAACTATGACAACGGCCGCTACTTCATTCGCGAATACAGCGGTTCGGATGCGGAGTCGGATTTCGGTTGCCTACGTTGCCGACGGCAGCCAAAGATGTCGGAAGAACGCTGGCCGACGATTCCTGCTCCGCCTCGCGACCGCAAAGCGCCGGCCGGGTTCTCCGGCAGCCGCCAGTGGTCGCTTAGCAGCAGGGTCAGCGGTTCGTGGTTGACGGTCACCGCTGGGCCGCCCGGCCAGGGAGGAGAGCAACGGTCGGTGGACTTTCTCTTGCGGCTGTACCACGCCGACCTTGAAGTGGACGCCCACGGCGGTTCGGGCGGCGGCGATTTTCTGCGACAGTTCTATGGCAAATGGTTCGTCGAAGACGACGGCGAGCTATTGGTGGCGAACTGGTTGCCGGCATCGCTGCTCGTCGAAGAATTGAACCAACATCCCCTTCTGGCCGGCCGATTCGCGACGAAGCGACTGGGCGGTTCTGCCGCGCCGTTGCTGGCCGGCGAAGTCTGGCTGAACTCCGACAGGCCGCCGACGTGGAAAACGCTGCGCGGCCAGCCGGTGCTGCTGGTGTTATTCGATCTCAAGCAGCCGTCATTCCTACCGCTCGTGCCGCCGCTATTAGGATTTCAAGAGATGTATGGCAAACAGGGGCTGGTTGTGATCGGCGTTCATGCAAACGACCAGCGAGACGATGTCGCAAAGAGGCTTGCCGACGAGCGCATCACGTTCCCCGTACTCATCGACGACGGCAAGACCGCCGAGCGCATCGGCATCGGTTTTTCCGCCTGCCTGCTGGTCGACCGCGAAGGCAAAGTCGTGTCGGCCTACAAAGACGCGCTCGCCCCGCCGGCGGAGATTGAAAAGCTGCTGGGGTCGAAGCGGCTGCATTAGAATCGTCAAAGATGCCGTGGCGGCCAAAGTGCCCGAGGACCACCTAGGGGGCGACCGGTCGGACTCGCACGCGCTGCCGCGTGATGACGATGAAGCAACCGGAAGGATTCGCTTCAACCACTGACCAACACTGCTCCAAGCGCCGCAGGCGCCGCTCGATGCTCAAATCTTTCAGCCTCAGCAATACGACGCCGCGCGAATTGAGCCGATCTCGGAACACGAGGTCGCCGAAGTCTTTGTCCGACGTCAGAATCAGCCGCTGTTCCGCTTCCGCTTCGCGCAGCCATTGGCTATCAAGCTCACCGGGACGTTCCTCCGCGGCATAGCGCACGTCATCGCCCCGATTGAGCAGCCAAGCCACAGTTTTGGCGGCGATGTTTTCGTCGGCTAGGTACTTCATCGCCGCGAGCCGTCAGTCGTAGATGCTTTGATCCATGCCCACTACGGCCGCGGCATACTGAAGGGCGGCACGGATGTGCTCGGGCTTCAATGTTGGATAATTGTCGAGCAGGTCGTCGAAGTTCACGCCGGCCCCTAGTTCCTCAAGCACATGTTGCACGGTCAGTCGCGTGCCCTTGAACACCGGCTTTCCCAGCATGATCTCCTTGCGTTCTTCGATTAAATCTTGCCACTTCATGCTCGATGCTCCATGAGAACGGCCCATGTCTTTCATTGTAACCGATTCTGCCGGAACAGCTGGCCGGCCATTTGCGCAACGATTTCACCGCGACTCTGCGCGTTGGAAGGTTCTGCTGCTCGACACCGACGGCTCGGCGCGGCAAAGAGCACGATTTCCGTCAAACTGCCTTGAAACGGCCGGGGGCCACGCGGCGCAAGTGCTTGTGTAGAAACGGCTTCGGCTGGCATCGTTGCCGAAACAAAAGGGGGGATTTCGTTGCGCTCCGCCGCGCGCGGCGGACGACCATAAAACTCGCCGCCGCGCGCGGCGGCACCGCGACGCCACGTGCCTTCCGGCCAGCAGGCGCGGAAGCGACACGCGTGTCGCCTCGACCACAGGAGAGAAGGCGGAGCGAGCCGAGCCGTATGCGGCGCCACGCCCTCAGCCCGGCCCGGGGCGCCCGCTTGAGGGCCGGGCAGGAGAGGGGCAAATGCGTCGCGCGCGACGCTTTTGCCGGCGCGGGCGTGCCTTGCGGTGGGAGGCGCCGACGCGACACGCGTGTCGCGTCGACTGGACGAGGGAGTTGCACATCTTCGCTGGCGCACGGGCTTTCGACTCTGGGCGGGCGAGACGCCTACACCACAATGCCGATCGCCTCATTCGCGACCGCGGCGACCTCAAGTTACAATGCGGATTGCCATGCCCCATCGACATCCGCCCGAATCGCCGCCGGCCCCGACGGCCGTAACCGCACCATCCAAGCAAGCCCATCGGGCGGGATCGGATCTGCCCTTCCTGGCCTTGATGGGCGGGCTGGGAGGCAGCTATATCCTGCTGATCCTCGCCATGCTGGCCGCGGATATGGTGTACACGTCGCCCGCACATTTCGCCGCCGCGCTGGCGAAACCGGAGATTCAGTTTGCCGTGCGTTTGACCCTCATCAGTTGTACGATTTCGGCGCTGCTGTCAATCTGGGTGGCCACGCCGCTTGCGTACTTGCTGTCGCGGTTTCAGTTTCGGGGCCGCTGGCTGATCGACACGGCACTCGACGTGCCGGTGGTGCTGCCGCCGCTGGTGATCGGGCTGAGCCTGCTGATTCTGTTTCATCTGCCGATCGCCGGGGGCAACCTGGAGGAGTGGTTTCAACGACACCTCCGCTTTCGGGTGACGTTTCAGAAGCCGGCGGTGATTCTGGCCCAATTTGCCGTGGCCTGCGCGTTTGCGGTGCAGACGATGCGGGTCACGTTTGACCAGATCGACCCGCGGGCGGAACAAGTGGCGCTCACGCTCGGCTGCCGGCGGAGCCAGGCTTTTCTGAAGGTCGTGCTGCCGCAGGCCTGGCGGGGACTGATTGCGGCCTTCACGATTGCCTGGGCCCGGTCGCTGGGAGAATTCGGGCCAATTCTGGTCTTTGCCGGTGCCACGCGGATGCGGACTGAAGTGCTCTCGACGACGGTGTTTCTCGAGCTCAGCGTCGGCCAGCTTGAGGCGGCTGTGGCGGTATCTCTGCTTATGGTCATGGCGGCGATGGCCGTGCTGGGAATCGTGCGGTTGGTGGGGGCGAAGGTACACTGATGATCGAGCTCCGCAATGTGTCGATTCGCTCCGGTTCGTTTGTCCTGAGCGATGTCACGCTGACCGTCCCCACGGGCGGATACGCGATTCTGATGGGAGGCACGGGGCAGGGGAAGACGACGATTGTGGAAGCGATCTGCGGGTTGCGGACGGTCGAACGGGGTAGCGTCATCGTCGGAGGCGTGGATGTCACCCGCTTCAAGCCCGCGGACCGCGGCATCGGTTACGTGCCGCAGGATCTGGCGCTGTTTCCCACGATGACGGTCCGCGAACATCTGGAGTTCGCCCTGCGGATTCGGCGCGCCGCACGGACGCTGATCCGCGACCGGGTGGCCGATCTGTCGCACGTGCTGGGAATTGAAGGGCTGTTGGAGCGGGACGTGCATCATCTGAGCGGCGGCGAGGCGCAGCGGGTCGCGCTCGGGCGGGCGCTGGCGTTTGATCCGCAGGTGCTGCTGATGGATGAGCCTCTCAAGGCCCTTGATGAAACGACCCGCGACCGGCTCTGCGAGCTGCTGCGTTCGGTTCAGCGCGACCGCGGCCTGACGACACTGCACGTCACGCACAGCCGAACCGAGGCGCGGGCGCTGGCGGACCACTTGCTGGTGATCGAGTCGCGCCGCGTGACGGAGCGTCCGCTCACGCTGCTGGCCACGCGCGAAGACCACGCCGATGGGAGCTCCAGCAGCTCGCCGGGCTCTGCGACTCGATTACACGAAAGGACCGCCTCATGAACATCCGCGTCGAATTTACCGGACAACTCCGGACGGCGTCTGGAAGGCTGTGCCGCGTGCGGATGCCTTGGAAATCAGGTAGAATCGAAGCGGGCCGATTAGCTCGCGACAGAGAACGCTATTGGAGGAACAATCATGACTGTCCTGGAACAGCAGCAGCCGCTCACGCTGCCGGTCCCATTATATGAAGATCCGCCCGGCGTTTTTCGTGTTGGGAAGAGCCGTGTGCTGCTTGAACTGGTGATCCGCGCATTTCAACGCGGACAGACACCCGAAGGCATCGTCCAGTCGTACGACACGTTGAGTCTGCGCGACGTTTATGCCGTCGTCAGCTACTACCTTGCGAACCCAGCCCCCATCGACGAGTACCTCGGCGCCTGCGATCAGAAGGCAGAAGCGATGCGCCAAAAGCTGCAGGCCGCGGGCATGACTGGCGGCGTCGGCAAGGAGGAACTGCTCGCCCGTGCCCGCACGAAAGGTCTGTTCCGTGATCAAGCTTCTGGCCGATGAGAACTTCGACGGGGATATCTTGCGCGCCCTCGTTCGCCGCATGCCGATCCTGGATGTGGTGCGCGTGCAAGACGTAGGACTGATCCAAACTCCAGATTCAACGATTCTGGCGTGGGCTGCGGCCGAAGACCGGATCCTGCTCACGCACGACCGCGACACCGTTCCCGGGTTCGCCTACGACCGAGTTCGCAGCGGACAATCCATGCCAGGCGTCTTTCTCGTTAGCGACCAAATGCCAAGAGGACAGGCGATCGACGAGTTGCTTCTGGCTGTCGAGTGCTATACTTCTGACGACTGCAAAGACTTAGTCCGTCATTTTCCCCTTTGAAAAATGCTCAATCGGTTCGGCGAACTGAACGCCGACACTCCATTCATGAAGCTCATCAAATCGGTTATACGCGGAGAAACCTTCGATGCGATCCCGATCGAACAATCCGGGTGATCTCCGCCGCCTGTTGGGTCGCTATGCTCCTGGTGACGTATCCGCTGCGGCGGCTCCTGCTTCCGCCGGCCAAAGGCGATCGCAGGCTGAAATGATTGGCGGCCGAACACATCGTCGGCGAGACGCGGGAACGATCTCGCTGGACGAGTATTCGCAAACGCGGCCCCCGCGCGGTTGACCAGCCTCGTTCGATGACCTAGCCTCAAGGACACCGCGCGCGTGCTCGCGCGGCGTGAGTGGATGACTTCCCGAGCGTCACGTGCCGACTTTTTCCCCGATGCAACAACCACTTTCTCGCCGTCACTGGCTGCTCGGCTCCGCGGCTGGCCTCGCGGGCGTCTCGCTGCGCGCTCTCCACGCAGAAGAGCCGGTCGCCGTGCCGACGATCGATGAGCGAATCCGCAAGCTGGCCGACGAAGCGCCGCTGGCGATGCAGTTCAAGGGCGGCAATGCCGAAGACTGCCTTCGCTGGCAACGGCAATTCGCCGCGCAATTGAGAACGCTGCTGGGACCGCACCAGCCGCCGAATGAGTGGACGACGGTGGTCGAACGCAGCGTCGAGTTGAAAGATCATCGCCGCGAAGAACTGCTGCTGGTCGCCGCCGGGCACCCGCCGCTGCCGGTCTATTTGCTCTTGCCGCGCGCCGCGGACAAGGAGCCGCTCGCCGGCGTGCTGGCGGTCCACGGCCACGGCAAGTTTGGTTACGATCCGGTCGCCGGCCGCGACGAGCTGCCGGGCGTGGCCGCAGCGATCGACGAGAGCAACTACGACTATGGCCGGCAACTGGTCCGCCGCGGCTATGCGGTGGCCGTCCCTTGCCTGACTCCCTTCGGCCGCCGCTTGGGAGACCGCTCCAGTTATGGTTCCCAAGATCCCTGCGGAATCAGTTACCTGCGGCTGCAACTGTTGGGCAAGCTGCTGATCGCCGAGAATCTGCGAGATTGCCTCTGGGCCCTCGAAATGCTGGCCCGGCATGAACGGGTCGACGCCAAACGGCTGGCCTGCGTGGGACTATCCTACGGCGGGCGGATGACGATGTTGACCGCGGCGCTGGAACCGCGGGTTCGCGCGGCCGTCGTCTCCGGTGCGCTGAACGTGATGCAGGAGCGGGTTGCCGTTCGCTACAGTTGCGGCGCGCAAGTCATCCCCGGCCTGCTCCAATACGGCGACACGCCGGAGATCGGCTCGTTGATCGCCCCGCGGCCCTGCGTCTGGGAGGCCGGTTCGCGCGACAGCCTGGTCAAACCTGACTGGGCCGAAAACGCGCTCGCGCGCATCCTGCGGGCCTACCGGGCCATGGGCGCCGAGGATCAACTCGAAGTCGATCGCTTCGAAGGCGGACACGAGTGGAGCGGACGCCTCGGCTTTCCGATGCTCGAAAAAGCCTTGAAATGAGGGCGTAGGTCAGGCTTTCCAGCCTGACACGCGTCATGGTTGCGGCGATTCTTGCTTGGCCAGGAAGACATGGGTCTAATTATGGCCTAGCGCCCTCAGTCCGGTAATCGCGAGTTCTAGGAGCCAGCAATGGAGCCGTATACGCCCCAACCCGATGGCGACGAAGAAGAGTGGCAACGGTGGCGAGCCGAGCGCGCTCGCCGCCGCGAAGAGAGGGCAAAAGAAGAGAGGGCAATACAGGAGCAATTGGGCGAGTCAAAAGGAGCAGCGATAAACGGCCTTCTCTGCGTGATCATCGCCATCGGGTTTGCGAACTTCACGTGCTTTTGGCTCGCGGACGTTGCCATCGGCGGCTCCGCAGCGAACGGCAAGGTCGAGGGCGGCAAATTCTACGCCGGCTCTCACGGCAAATACACGGAGGTATCGAAAGCGGTATTCGACTACAGCCGCATCCACGGATACTCGATCTGGACGACTAAATCAGATGCTAAAATGACCCGCTACCGCTTATGAGGACAACTTATTGAGCCTGCACTTCTTATTGCGAATCGTGTCTGCCACGCGCTTGTTGGCATTGATTGCGTTGACGTTCTCCGTGTACGTGTTACCGGCTGAGGCGGCAAGTCCGCAGCGGCCGAATATCGTGGTGATCGTCGCCGACGATCTCGGCTGGGGCGACGTCGGCTTCCACGGCGCGGCGTTGAAGACGCCGCACCTCGACAGGTTGGCGCGGGAAGGGATCGAGCTGCGGCAGCACTATGTCGCTCCGGTGTGCAGCCCGACTCGGGCCGCCTTCAACAGCGGCCGTTACTGGAGTCGCTTCGGCGTCACCACGCCGAACAACGAACGGGCGTTCCGCTTCGATACCGTCACGCTGGCCAGCGCTCTCAAGTCGGTCGGCTACCGCACCGCCCTGACCGGCAAGTGGCACCTCGGTTCGATGCCGCAGTGGGGGCCGAGCCGGTTCGGCTTCGACCACAGTTACGGCTCGCTGGCCGGCGGCTGCGGGCCGTACGATCACCGTTACAAGACCGGACCGTGTACGCACACCTGGCATCGCGACGACCAACTCATCGAGGAGGAGGGCCACATTACCGACCTGATTGCCCGCGAAGCCGTCCGCTGGATCGAAGATCAAACGGAAGCGCCGTTCTTCCTCTACGTTCCCTTTACGGCCGTTCACATCCCCGTCGACGAGCCGCAACGTTGGCTCGACTTGTACCCTGACATCGCCGGACCCTCTCGCCGTCAGTACGCGGCCTGCGTGTCGCACCTGGACGATGCGGTCGGCCGGATTGTCGAGGCGCTGGCGCGCGCCGGCCGGCGGCGACAGACGCTGCTGGTGTTCTTCAGCGACAACGGCGGTTATCCGACCGCGCGCAACGACGACCCGCTCTATCCCGACGGCGGCAAGTACGTCGCCGGGCCGGCCGGCGGCAGTAACGTGCCGCTGCGTGGCAGAAAGACGGAGCTGTACGAGGGCGGCATCCGCGTGCCGGCGCTGGTCAACTGGCCCGGCACGCTGAAGCCGGGGAAAGCGACCGCGCCCATCCATGTCGTCGATTGGATGCCCACGTTGTGTAGTCTGGCCGGTTACAAACCGGACCGGGACTTGAAGTGGGACGGCCAGGACATCTGGCCGGTTTTGACCGGCGCGGTCACCACGCGGCCGCGCGAGCTGTATTGGGCCGGGCCGGGTCACCGCACCGACGCCGTACGGCAGGGCGATTGGAAGCTGATCGTCCACCGCAAGCCGGAGGCACCGCCGGAGCTGTTCAACCTGACCCAAGACCCCAACGAGCAGACGAACCTGGCGGATGAGCAGCCCCAGCGCGTGGCGGCGCTCAAGCAGCTCCTCGCTCGTCTGGCCGAGCGCGATAACGACGCGCTGGCCGACGATAAGGAGCCGGAATAAATGCACGTTCGCGTCGAGTTCACCGGACAACTCCGGACGGCGATTGGTCGAGCGAACGACCATGTCGATCTGCCGGAGGGAGCCACGGTGGCGATGCTGCTCGTGCAACTGGGAGAACACTGCGGCGAAGAGGCGCGGCCGCACCTCTTGAACGCCTCGGGGCAACTGCAGCCAAGCCTGCTGGTGGCGATCAACGGGACTGCTTTTCCGTCGCGGCAGGCAGAGGCGACCGTTCTGCGGGAGGGGGATACCGTCGTGCTGTTGCCGCCGATCGCTGGAGGTTAGATGAAACCGCTGCCCGAATTGACTGCCGACGAACAGGGCCGCTACGAGTGGCAGTTGAGGGTGCGCGACTTTGGCCTGGAAGGCCAGCGCCGCCTCAAAGCAGCGACGGTGCTGGTCTCCCGCATCGGGGGCGTGGGAGGATCGGTGGCTCTGCAGCTTGCGGCGGCGGGCATCGGACGGCTGATTCTGGCGCATGCGGGCAATGCGCGGCTGAACGACCTCAACCGCCAACTGCTGATGACGACCGAGAGTGTCGGGCTACCGCGGGTTGAGACCGCCGCGCGACGTCTGCGGGAGCTGAACCCGCACGTTGGAATAGAGACGGTCGGGGAGAACATTAGCGAAAGTAATGCGGCCGATCTGGTCAGCCGATGTGACGTGGTCGTGAGTGCGGCCCCGCAGTTCGCGGAGCGGCTGCTGATGAATCGGGAAGCGGTGCGGCGGCGGAAGCCGCTGGTCGACTGCTCGATGTACGATCTGGAAGCCCGCTTGATGACGGTGCTGCCCGGCCGGACGCCGTGCCTGGAGTGCCTGTATCCGGAGCCACCTCCCAACTGGCAACGGCAGTTTCCCGTCTTCAGCGCGGTCTCGTGTATGGTAGGTTCACTGGCGGCGATGGAAGCGATCAAGGTGGTTGCGGGATTCGGCGCGCCGCTTGCCGGGCGGCTTCTGGTGAGCGACCTGCGCGACATGAGTTTTCGCACGCTGCCGATCGCTCGCCGCGAAGACTGCGCCGCGTGCGGTTCGGTCGCGCATGGCGGATAACGTGGCGAGTCCGCCGCGGCAGGGATAGAATGGGGGCGAGACACATTGCCGGAGGATTTTCGCATGGCGACCGTCGAAAAAAAACTGTGCTTCACGGCGAACGTCGGATCGTGCTGTTCGAAGCAGATGCGTTCAAGACGTTTGCGGAGGTGCTGGAGGAACTGCGGACTGCGTAGGCGATCGAAGGGTTTTCCTACCCCTTCCGGGTGTAAAAACGACAGATCTGTCGTTTTTGCACCCAGAAGAGTTAGTTTCTGGTGGACTTTCCCTTAAGCTCTGTGAACTGTTCACGCTGGGGTTGGAAAACTCGCACGACGATTCCTGACTCGCGGCACTATTCGCCTCGACGATATACTGGGAACGCTGCACAGCGACGACCCCGGAGCCTGATCTCGATGAAACGCCCCGCCACGATCTCGGCCGTACTCCTATTCCTGCTTCTGTCCGCCCTCCTTGTCCCCAGTCCTGCCCCGGCGGCCCAAGGGCCGCCGAACATCCTCGCCGACGATGCCGGCGGCAAACGTTCCGCAACGCCGCGGTCCGCGATAGAATGGGGATGCACCAACTACGTCGCGAACTTGGAGCCGTCACGATGCCTTCTCCCTTTCCAGGGATGAATCCCTACTTGGAGCAAAACGATACTTGGGAAGACTTCCACCATGAGTTTCTGACTCGAGCGCGGGCACAATTGGAACCTCAAGTTGGAGCGGCCTATTACGTGAAAGTCGAAGTGCGGCCGTATATTCACGAGCTATCTGCCGATGAGCGACGGTACTTCGGTCGTGCGGATGCCGCAGTGACGTCGCGCGCCGAGCGAGATCGCGGCGTTCCTGTGGCGGAGATCGAGTCGCCGGTGACGTTGACGATGCCCGCCGTGGAGTTCGCGCGTGAGTCGTGGCTCGAAGCGCATGACCGTCGCGATCGGCGAGTGATCACGGCGATCGAACTACTCAGTCCCGGAAACAAGGACCGAGTGGAACACCGCGAGGCATATCTGGCGAAGCGCAACGAGATTCTGGCGGGCCCGACCCACCTGGTCGAAATTGGCCTGCTACGCGGAGGCGAACGGCCCTCGATCCCGATGCTGCCGAAGTGCGACTACTACGCGCTGGTGAGCCGATGCGAGCACCGGCCCAATATGAGCTTCTGGCCGATTAGCCTTCGCCAGCGGCTTCCGGTCATTGCCGTTCCGCTTTCCGGAGCCGACCCCAATGCGCAGCTTGACCTTCAACGGGCGCTCGATGAGGCCTACGATGCGGCCCGCTACGACAAGTACATCTACGCGGAAGAGCCCCAGCCTCGGCTGTCTACGGCCGACGCGGAGTGGGCGCGGCAATTCGTACCGTAATGGGTTTTTGAGGTGCTCGATCGAAGCCGGTGTGTTTCCCCGGAGTCGCCATTCCTCGCGGATGACAAGGGTAATTCGGTCATCCTTCCTCCCTGGCCAGCAGATCGCGGAGGTAATCGCCATAAGAGTTCTTCAGCGGCGCGGCCAACGCTTCGAGCTGCGAGGCGGTGATGTATCCCTTCAGATAGGCCACCTCCTCCAGACAGGCGACTTTGAGACCCTGCCGTAATTCGATCGTTTCGATGAAATTCGAGGCCTGCAACAGCGACTCGTGCGTGCCCGTGTCGAGCCAGGCGAAACCGCGCGTGAAGCTCCGCACCCGCAGCTCGCCGCGCTCGAGGTAGTGTCGATTGACGTCGGTGATCTCCAGCTCGCCGCGGGGCGAAGGCCTGAGCGAGGCCGCAATGTCGAGCACCTGGTTGTCGTAGAAATAAAGCCCCGTCACCGCATGGTGCGACTTGGGGTGGGCCGGCTTCTCCTCGATCGAAATGGCCTTGCCCTGGCGGTCGAATTCCACCACGCCGTAACGCTCCGGATCTTTGACCGCGTAGGCGAACACCGTGGCTCCGGTGCGGTGGCTGACGGCCTCTTCCAGCATCGGCTGAAAGCCCTGGCCGTAAAACAGGTTGTCGCCCAGGATCAGGGCCACCGAATCGTGCCCCACAAACTCGCGGCCGATGACGAACGCCTGGGCCAGCCCTTCGGGCCGCGGCTGAACGGCATAGCGGACCGAAACGCCGATCCAGCCGCCGTCGCCCAGCAGCCGCTCGTAGGCCGCCACGTCGGCCGGCGTGGTGATCAGCAAAATGTCGCGAATGCCCGCCAGCATCAGCGCCGAGAGCGGGTAGTAGATCATCGGCTTGTCATACACCGGCAGCAGTTGCTTGCTGACCGATCGCGTGACGGGATAGAGCCGCGTGCCCGACCCGCCGGCCAGCACGATCCCCTTGTGAAGATAGCTCTCGCTCACGTTTTAACCCTCCTTGATCAGTCCCAGCCGTTGGCGCTGATAGACGCCGCTGGTCACGCGCTCGACCCAGCCGGGGTTGTCGAGATACCAGCGCACGGTTTGTTCCAGTCCGCCGGCAAAGTCGTGTCTCGGCGACCAGCCGAGTTGGGCCTTGATCTTGCCCGCGTCGATCGCGTAGCGGCGATCGTGGCCCGGACGGTCGGTCACGTAGGTGATGAGAGTCGAGCAAGGCGCGTGCGGCAGGCCGGGCCGCAGGCGGTCGACGAGCTGGCAGATGGTGCGCACCACGTCGAGATTGGCCCGTTCGCAGTTGCCGCCGATGTTGTAGACCTCGCCGACCTTGCCGCGCGCCAGCACGCTGCGAATCGCTTCGCAATGGTCTTCCACGAACAGCCAATCGCGCACCTGCTGGCCGTCGCCATAGACCGGCAGCGGCTTGCCTTCCAGGGCGTTGAGAATTATCAGCGGAATGAGTTTCTCTGGGAACTGGTACGGCCCGTAGTTGTTCGAGCAGTTGGTGGTGAGCACCGGCAGTCCGTAGGTGTGGTGATAGGCCCGCACAAAGAAATCGGCGGCGGCCTTGGAGGCGGCGTAGGGCGAATTGGGGGCGCAGCGGCTTTCTTCGGTGAAGGCCCCGGTTTTTCCCAGCGATCCATAGACCTCGTCGGTCGAGACGTGCAGGAAGCGAAACGCCTGGCGCCGGGCGTCGGCGAGCTTGTTCCAATAATCGCGGCAGGCTTCGAGCAATTCGCACGTGCCCACGACGTTGGTCTGCACGAACGCCGCCGGTCCCTCGATCGATCGGTCGACGTGCGACTCGGCGGCAAAATTGACGACCGCGTCGGGCTGAAAGTCGGCCAACAACTGAGCGACGAGGGTGCGATCGGCGATGTCGCCTTCGATCAGCACGTGCCGCGGATTGTCGGCCACGGAGGCCAGCGAGTCGAGATTTCCGGCATAGGTGAGTTTGTCGAGATCGACCAGCCGACCCGCGCCGGCCGACAGCCATTGGCGCACGAAGCAACTGCCGATGAAGCCGGCTCCGCCGGTGACGAGAATGGTATTCATAGGACCGCCATGATACCCGCGCGGGCGAAGGGAAACCAGCGTTCTGCCCTTTTTGATCCCGGCGAACTATAATTCAGCGAACCTGACTTCGCGGCACGACATCGACCACCTGGAGAACCACCGACATGAGAATGCTGACCACCGCAACCGCGTTGACGCTTGCTTGCTGGGCATCGCTTGCCGCCGGGGCCGAGTACAGCGTCGAAGCGATTGACGCACCGCCACCGGCCGAGGAGCTTAAGCCGGCGATCGCCGAGCGGCTGTCGGCGAGCGGCTTCAAGGTGCTCACCGGCCAGGGACGCACGTTGTGCGAGGTGTGGCCGGCCAAGTCGTGGCAGACGGCGGCCGACTTCGAGCCGACCGGCGCCGTGAACTATCCGTTCGAGGTGGGCGAGCTGCTGGGCGCGATTCGCTTTGCCCGCAACGGCGGCGATTTCCGCGGCCAGAAAATCCGCAAAGGCACCTACACCATGCGCTACGGCTTGCAGCCGCAGGACGGCAATCACGTCGGCACGTCGGACACGCGCGATTTTGTGGTGCTGCTGCCGGCGGCCGACGACGGCGATGCGAACGTGCTGGAGAAGGAAGCGCTCTTCAAGGAGAGCACCAACGCTTCAGGCACCGCACACCCGGCCATTCTCAGCTTGCTGCCGCCCGGCAAAGACGGCCAGGACCTTCCGCGCATCGTCCATCATGAAGATCGCGAACTGTGGGCCGTCGACTTTGCCGGCAAAGCGGCGAACGCCAAGCAGATCGTGGTTGAGTTGGTGGTCGTGGGGCATTCAGGCGAATAGGCTGGGCCGCGGTAGGGTAAGGCTATGGGCGATGGAGATGTGAGACGAGCGACGTTTTGTCGTGCTCTGCGGTGGTTGATCGTGCTCGCCGTCACCACGCAGGCGCCGCGTTGCTTGGCGGAATCGTCGGCGCCGGACAAGAAATACAGCACCGAATCGCTCCGCGGCAAGGTCGTCTGGCTGGCGGACGCCCTGAAAGAGCGATTCGACATCAAGACCGACGATGATGCGGCCCACGCGGTCGTGGCACTCGAAACGGCCGAGGGGCGTCTTCACCCGATTGTGAAAGACGCCCGTGGCCGGTGCTTTTACACCGACCAGCGCCTGCGCGATATCAAGATCGAATTGCTGGTCCGCCGCTACGAAGGCTCGCCGATGGTGCAGGTCGTGCGGGTCTATAGGCTCAAGCCCGACGGCAAGTACGAACTCGACTATTGGTGCGACGTCTGCTCGATCGCCATGTATGAACTGAAGCAGTGCGAATGTTGCCAGGGCCCGATCCGCCTGCGCGAGCGGTTGGTGGAAAAACGGGCAGACCGCGGCGCGAGGGACGCAAAGCCGTAGAAATCCTCAAACCGGTGCGATCGGTCGCGCCGCAGTTGCGCAAGCGACCCACCGGCACGCTGACGCGTGCCGCTCGCCAGACGCTAGCAAGGTCGCTACTCGCCCATCCACGGCTCGCTGGCGGGAACGCCTTCCATGCTCCCGCCGAACGTCGGCGCGGGTGCGGGGCTGGGCGACGCGGGCATCGGTTCGGGCGGTGCGACACTCGGCGCGGGCGCCGCCGCGGGCGGCTTGCGCATGGCAGGCTTGCGGGCCGGGGCTTTCTTGACCTTTTTGACCGGGGCTTTTGCAGCCTTTTTGGCCGGCGCCGTCTTGCGGGCCGCTTTTTTCGCGGCCTTCTTGACCGTTTTCTTGGCTTTCTTGGCCGCTTTCTTCGTCCCCTTTTTGCCAGCCGCCTTTTTGGGTGCCTTGACGGCCCTCTTGGCCGCCTTTTTCTTCGCCTTCGCCATTGAGTTTTCTCCACAAGATGTGTGCGCCCCGCAATAAGCTGAGTGGCAGTCTAACGACGAAGCTGCCGGCATGCAACTTTTTTGCGAATTTCTCGGCGAGCGCAGGCGGCCACGTCGTTGCCGCGCCGCAGCCACAGGAAAAGCGAAGGCCGCCGGGTTACAAGAATCCGCCTTGACAGGCGGCGGAAATTCGCGACAATCCCGCCCGCAATTCAACCAACCGGCACACCCGTCCGGCGGAACCGCTTCGCCAGAGTGAGGGTGTGCCGCAGTGGCACATCGCGTCGCCGCCTTGGTCGGCCTATCGGAGGCTTTCAACGGCGAGTTTTTTGGACAGTGGCATGGAGGCCGCAGGCCATGGATGGCACCGCTTATCACGACTACGCTCTCGGCCGAGATTGCCCGAGCTTGGGCGGCCACCCCTCACGGCACCTGAAAACCATCGGCGTGAGCGGCGCCGTGGGCCAAACGACCACCAGCTATTTGATTCCCGGCGTGCTGGCGGCCGGTGGCTGCGCCACCGGAGTGCTGGGCAGACTGGGTTACTTCGACGGCTGCCGCTGGCGCACCGCCCCGGACGGCACGCCCTCGCCCGATTCGCTCGCCCAGTGGATGGCGAAGATGGTCGCCAATCGCTGCTCGCACGCCGTCTTGGAACTTGCCCACGACGCGTTGGCCGGACAGCTCCTGGCCAACATCGAGCTGGACGTGGCCTGCGTCACCGATGCGGGCCTTGGAAACGGCTTTGGCCCGCGGCCGAGGCGAGACGAGCGGACGGCGGCCGACCTGCTCGACTGCCTGGCGCCCGAGGGGTTTGCCATCGTCAACATCGACGACCCGGCGGCCGAAAGCGTGCTGGCGCGAATCGACGGGCCGGTGCTCACGGTGGGCATGACGCGACCGGCGGAGGTGACGGCCGAGGTCGTCGAGCGGTTTGCCGGCGAGCAGACGTTTCTGCTCTCGATCGAGAACGAAACCGTCCCCGTGCGGACGCGGCTGACGGGCAAAGAGAACGTCGTCAGCTGCCTGGTGGCGGCGGCGGTGGGGCTGGTGTACGGCATCGATCTGCCGGCGATCGTGCGTGGGCTGGAAGCCATCGAGCGCATCCCCGCACGCCTGGAAGGACTGGAACGCGATCGGACGAAGCGGGCAGCGTGAATGAGAACCAAGGAAAGGAACCATGTGAGAAGCTCCATCGTCAGCGTGCGGGTTTGCGGGAACCCAAGCGCTACCCTCCCTCCTGGGTTGGAGCATAAGCTTGTCGGGCCAGCGGTCTCTGGGTCGGCCGCTCCGGCAAGTGCTTCGCGATGGAGCTTCATTGACTGAGCACCGGAGCGGCGCTCGCCGCCGCTCCGGTTGCTCAGGGAACACCGCTGCCTCCGAGAGGGCGCACCGACGCCCTCTCGGACGGCGGCATTAGGCGAAAGGCGCCTGTCCCGTGTCGCGCACCTTTTCGTTGACAGGGTTCGCACCTGGGAGTGGGCGGCGAAACCACGGATGGCAGTTGCGCGCGAAGATACTTAGCCTTGCCGGAGAAAGCCCAAGCGGCCCGCGCCAAGCCGCCCGCTGGGAAACCGGTGAATCATCCGGGCGACGCCGGCCGCCGACCGCGACGAAGTGTTTTGACGCCTCTATCGGGTGGTTCTGCGACAGATTCGTCGCAGAATCACCCATAATGGGTTGATTTCGGCGGATCGAGCCGGAAGCGACTGCGTGCCTTCCCGTCGCAAGCCTCTCCGCAGTTGCGCATCTTCGGTGTTGATTTCGGGGCTAAGGCTGGGTTGATTGTGGAAGTCATCCATGTCTCAAGGCATTTAGGGATAGTCGCTTGCGTTATGAAAACAGCTAAGGTAAGGTGGCTTTATCTCTTTTTGGTAAAACTGCTTTATCTCACGGAAATAGTATGGCCGATTGGAAGTTCTACGGACGAAGGGAGCAGCTTGCGGATTTGGAGCGAATGCTCGACCGGAAACGCTGGTTCTTTGCCAAGGTCACGGGTCGTCGCCGGATCGGCAAGACGACGCTCATTCAACAAGCAATGAAGGAACTCGGCAGCAAGCAGCCCGTGTTCTACGTTCAGATACCCGATTCTGAGCCAGCCGGTGTCCTCTCCGCAGTGAACGACGCCTTGGAAACATTCCAAGTACCTGTCGACCGGCATCCCCGCCCAAACGACCTTCTACAACTTGCGAAGTTGCTGGAGGCAATGGCTGAAGGCGGCTACATCCTCATCCTTGACGAGTTCCAATACTTCAATCGCAAGGGGTACGAGGAGTTCTGCTCGTACTTGCAGGCAAGCGTGGATCGGCTGGCAGCGAAGGCAGAACAGGTTCGAGGCGGGTTGCTCGTCCTTGGCTCCATCCACACGGAGATGGTTGCCTTACTCGAAGGTCGAACGGCTCCGCTCTACAACCGAGTCACCGATGCCATCCACCTCACCCATCTCGACATCGGCTCGATTCTGTCCATCCTTCAAGATCATGCTGAGCCGACCCCAGAGCGTCTGCTGTTCCTTTGGAACCTCTTCGAGGGAGTTCCCAAGTTCTACCGTGACTGTTACGAGCAAGATGTGCTTGCCGCCGAACGAAAGACTCTGCTGCGCCGCATCTTCTTTGAAAGTTCGTCGCCGCTTCGGTCGGAAGCTGAGAACTGGTTTCTGCGTGAACTGCGTGGCCGGTACGATGTGGTCTTGAAGTTCGTGGCCCGCAATCCGGGGCGAAGGCACAAGGAATTGGTTCAAGCAATTCGAGAGGCCAGCGGGACCGCCGACACGCAAGTCGGCGGCTATTTGAAGGTTCTCATCGAGCGATTCGGGCTGATCGAACGCAAGTTGCCGGTGTTCGCCAAACCAGAAGCGAAGCGCAGCCGCTACTATGTCACCGACAATTTTCTCCGTTCGTGGCTGGCGGCCTTGGCG
Organism: Pirellulales bacterium; assembly: GCA_035533075.1. Taxonomy (NCBI): domain Bacteria; kingdom Pseudomonadati; phylum Planctomycetota; class Planctomycetia; order Pirellulales; species Pirellulales bacterium. Next base: position 174,692 of record DATLUO010000193.1, read on the forward strand.
AATCCCGTTTCTGCGATCGCGTTTCGACCACTTGACGATCTGATTGATGAAGCCGATCAGCGACTCGAAGCTGTCGAAGGTGGCTCACTGGAGAAACTGGCCGGCCAACTTTACGAGGAACGGAGCCGCAAGGGAATTGGCGATTTTCCGATCACGCATCGAGTGCAAGGATTCTGGGACAAGGCCGACACCGAGATTGATCTTGTGGCCTTCAATGAAACGACCGAATCCATTCGCTTCGGCTCGTGCAAACGGTCCCCCAAGAGGCTGATGGCCGACGTGAACAACTTTAAGCGGCACGTTGAGCGTTTTCTTCGAACGATGCCCAAATATCAGGGGTGGACGAAGCAGTTCGTTGGCATCTCACCTGTCTTGGACGCCGAACAACGGGCGTTCCTGACCGACCACGACATCCTTCCACAGGATTTGAGTACGCTAACACTCGGCTTGAATTGAGCGCAGACCGTCATTTCCGGTCAAAGCCCTTAAAGTGAACCGGGAAGATGGAAAAAGTCCAATTCTCACGAAGCCGGGCGCGGGCCGGTGAGTCATCCGGGCGACGCCGGCCGCCGACCGCGACCACAACCGTTCTCCAAGATATTCCCGTCCGGTCCGATCAGCATGTAGTCGAGATAGCCTTGAAGACCGAGTTGCCGGTAGGCGTTGACGATTCGCCCGTCCGGATGGTCGACGACAATGGGAAACACAAGCCCCTGCTGCTTGCAGTGTTCGCGCACGGCTTCGGGCGTCGGTGTTGAGCCATGCGGCGCCGTCCAATTCGAGGGCCGGCTGACCGCGCATGCCGGCGGGATACTTCGCCTGCCGTCGGGCGGCGGATTTCTGGTGCAAGGCAGCGGTCGACCGGTTGTCTTCCATGCTCAGCAGCTCGTCGGCCGACGACGTTCGGTCCGGACTGCAAATCTATCCATCTCCGCCCGATGCTCAGGGAACTTGGCGAGGAGTACGGAATTTCCTTGACCTTGCGGAAATCGCGGCTACGATAAGCAAATGCTCGCTAGCTTGCGCTCTGTCAGCCGTCGATTGACTGGTTCGGGGTGAGTGCAGGGTGGGACGGGTGGGAGCGAGCTTGCGAGCGCCGGCCCACCACGGAGGAAACCGACCATCGGTGGGCCGGCGCTCGCAAGCTCGCTGGTCCCACCCTACGATAGGGGCCAGGCACATGGGCTGCCGAGCGGGTCCGGCAGCGTGGACTGGAGCTAACGTATGGCACGCCGCACCTCTTCGATCGTCGAGCAAATCGAACAGAGCCGACTGCTGTCCGACCGCGAACTCTCCGAGGCGCAAGTCGAAGTGGCCGGCCTGGCAAGTCTTTCGGACGCCGCCTACGTCAACCGCCTGGTCGAGTTCGGGCTGTTGACGGCCTGGCAGGGGCTGCAGTTGCTGGCCGGACGCACGTCCTTTTTCGTGGGCCCCTACAAGCTCCTGCAGCGGATCGGGCACGGCGGCGCCGCGGCCGTCTACAAGGCCCAGCACACCACGATCGGCCAAATCGTGGCCCTGAAGGTGTTTCCCACGTCGTTGTCGCAAGTCCGCGACGCCGCCGCGCGGTTCCGCCGGGAGACCGAGGCCTCGGTGCGCGTCAACCACCCGCACGTGGTTTCAGGCTACGGCAGCAAGTGTTTCGACGGCCGCGGCGTACTGATCATGGAGTTCGTCAACGGCGACGACCTGTCCCGCTGGCTGAAGCGCTGCGGGTCGCTGCCGATCGACTGGTGCTGCGAGGCCGCCCGGCAGGCCGCCTTGGGGTTGGGGCACATTCACCAGCGAGGTCTCGTGCATCGCGACATCAAGCCCAGCAATGTTTTGGCCGTCGGCGCCTCCGGCCGCGAGACGCCGCACGTCAAGGTCGCCGACCTGGGAGCCGCCAATATCAAGTACAACGAGGCGTTGTCGTCGCAGACGCAACTCACCGCGCTGGGAACCCTGCTCGGCACGCCCAACTATATGTCGCCGGAGCAGATCGAAGACGGCCACGGCGCCGATCCCCGCTCGGACATTTTCAGCCTGGGTTGCACGCTTTTCAAGCTATTGAGCAACGAACTGCCCTGGACGGGAGCGACGCTTGAGGAGCGTCTGAAGGCCAGGATGAAGCAACCTCCCTTGCGCGTCCGGCAATTCCGCCGCGACATACCGCCGCGCATCGAGCAAATCATCGAGGCGATGCTGGCGCGTCGGCCCGAAAACCGTCCTGCTTCGGCCGACGAGGTCGCCGGCGAGCTGGCGGCTTTTGCGCGGTCGAAAGGGGCTGAGTCGCCGACGGCAGCCGTGGCCAATCCCGCGGCACCATCACCGGCGGAACCGTGGCCGCCGATTTTGCGCATCCGTGGTCGCGAACCCGAGACGGTGGTGCTCCCGCCCGCGCCGCCGGTGACGGTGCAGACGCCGCTGGAATGGCGGCTGCTGCGCGAGTCGCTGCAGGGGCCGCCGCAGACGTCCGTCATGCGCGAGCAGGACACGGTCGTCGTGGGCCGGGGGCGCGACTGCCATATCCGCGTCCGCGATGTCCAGGTGTCGCGACGCCACTGCCAGTTTGCCTGGCGCAACGGAGGCTGGCAGATCGAGGATCTGGGAAGCCAGAACGGCACCTATGTGAACGGGCTAAGTGCCACGACCTGCGAGCTGAACAGCGGCGATCAGATCCGCATCGGCTCGACCCGGCTTTGGATTGTGGCCGTTTGCGCCGTCGATGCGGTGGCCGCCGCCGGCAGCGCCAGGCCCGGCCGACGCGGGGGCCCGGCGACGGCTTAGCCCGGATGATTCAGGCTTTCCCGGAGGGCGATTTGCCGCTCTGCGCAGGACGCTTCAACCAGCCGACAATGTCTCCGCGGCTGTGCAGGCCCAGCTTGCGCAGGATGCTGTTGATCTGCGTGCGGACCGTGTGCGGGCTGCGGTGCAGGAAACGGCCCAACTCCTCGTTGTCCAGGTAGCCCCGGCTGATCCAGACCATCAACTCGAGTTCGGCCGGCGAGATATGTTCGCAGAGCACCTGCCGCCGGCTGGCCTGGGGCACCAGGCCGATCGTCGGGTCGTCGCTGGGCAAGCCGCTCAGCAAATCGTCCTCCTCCCTAGGAGATTCGTCGGCGAGCTGCCCCGCGACGACCTGAATCTCCACGTTGCCTCCCAGGTTGATCAGGTCGCCCGGCACGAGCTTGACCTGGGGAAGCCGATCGACCCACACCAGGTTGATGCGGGTCCCCACGCGCGAGCCAAGATCGCGGATCCAGAAACCGCGATGATCGCGCCAAACTTCGGCGTGTTTGCGCGAGACCGACCGGAACTGCGCGGGTACCGGGATGTCGACGTCGTCGGCCCGGCCAATCACCTTAGCGCGCTCTTCGATCGCGTGGCACCAGCCGCCCGTGGGGTGATTGGTCAGAATCAAGGACGCGCTGGCGGTGGGTGGAGTGGCTTTGACTTCTGGCACGCGTATTCCCGCCGCCAAATTCCGGTGAAACAGCAACCTCGAACGCGCCCGCCAGTATACCTAAAAGTGGGGACATGGCAAGCTAGCCGACGATTTGCCGGTAATAAGCCAGCGACCGCTGCAGGCCTTCCTGAAAGCCGACGCGGGGCTGATAGCCAAGGATGCTTTGCGCGGCGCGGATATCGGCCAGGCTCTCGCGAATGTCACCGGCGCGGGGCGGCGCGTGGAGCGGTTCCACCGCCGTGCCGAGCAGGCGGTTCAACTCGGCCAGCAGATCGAGCAAGCTGGTGGAGCGGCCATTGGCCACGTTGAACACGCGGCCGCTGGCTCCCGCCGCATCCGCCGCGCAAAGGTTCCCTTGCACCACATTGTCAACATAGGTGAAATCCCGCGACTGATGCCCGTCCCCGAAGACCGTCGGACGCCGGCCTGCCAGCAATGCCGTGATGAACAGCGGAATCACGGCCGAATAGGGGCTGTTGGGATCCTGCCGGGGCCCGAAGACGTTGAAGTAACGGAGAACCACCGTTTCCAGTCCGTAGGTGGCGGTGAACGCCTGGCAATAATACTCGCCCGCCAGCTTGGCCGCGCCGTAGGGCGAGATGGGAGCCGGAAGATCGCCCTCCGACTTCGGCGACTTGACCTGTTCGCCATAGGCGCTGCTGGAGCCGGCGTAAACCACGCGCCGCACGCCCGCTCGTCGGGCGGCATCGAGCAGCGCCACGGTGCCCGTCACACAGGCCGCATTGGTGTCCAGCGGGGCTTCGACGCTGCGCGGGACCGAGGCCAGGGCGGCCTGGTGGAAAACGCAGTCGACGCCCGCCACGGCGCGGGCCACCAACTCGCGGTCGTTCAGATCGCCGTGCAGAAACTCCACCCGATCGCCGCCGGCGGGCAAGTTCTCGCGATGACCGGTGCTGAGGTTATCGAGCACGCGGACCCGATCTCCGCGCTCGACCAGGGCCGCAGCGATATGAGAACCGATGAAGCCGGCACCGCCGGTAACCAGGAATGTTCGCATACGGGAAAGTGTACGCCGGCTCTTTGCGCTGTCAAACGTTGTTGGGCAGACCGGATGCCGCTCGCCAGGCGGGGCTGCTAGACTGAAGGGAAGAGCCCGCACATGTACCGACTCCTCAATGAGCTGTTGCGCCCTTACACGCTGTTGCTGATCGTCGTGGCGTTCAGCGCAGTCTGGGCCTGGCGGCGGCGAGCGAGTCGCTGGGCTCCGCGGGTGCTGCTGGCGGCCGTGGCCGGATTGCTGTTGCCGTCGATTCCCGCCGTCAGCGACCTGGGCTTCGCCAGCTTGGAAGCTCAAACCGTTCCGCTGACGGTGTTGCCCGCCGACACGGCGGCGATGGTGGTCCTGTCGGGAGGGATTTTGCCGCCGACGGCCAAGCAGCCGCGCGCCCTGCCTGGCGAAGACACGCTCTACCGCTGCCTGAGCGCGGCGGAACTCTATCGCGGCAAACCATGCCTCGTCGTCGTCAGCGGCGGGACCGTCGCTCCCGAGGACGGTGCGCCCCCCGTGGCGGAGGTGATGCGGGAGTTTCTCGTGCGGCTGGGCGTCAACTCCGACGACCTCCTTGTGGAAGACCGTTCGACGACCACCTATGAGAATGCCGTCGAGAGCCGGCGCGTGCTCGAGCGTCTGGGGCGGCGACGGATTGTATTGGTCACCGACGCGCTGCACATGCCGCGGGCCGCCGCCTGCTTCCGCCACGTCGGCCTGGAAGTGACCGAGGCCCCCTGCCGTTTCATCACCGGCAAGTCCGACTGGTCGCCAGGCCGTTTTCTGCCCAGCTCGGGCGCGGCACGCGGCAGCGAGCGCGTGATGCATGAATGGCTGGGGGTGGTCTGGTATTGGCTGCAAGGCAGAATGTAAACTGAGGTCAAAGCGTTCGTCGTCGTTCAGGATGTCCACGATGGAAAACTGGTACTGTGAAGTGCTGTTCACGGAGCTCGGCCCCTTGTCGTGGGACCAACTCCGCGAGTGGGCGTCGCGCGGCACGCTGCGGCCGAAGGACCGCGTGCGGCAGGCAAGTGGCGGCTGGCGCGTGGCCGCGGACGTCGAGGGTCTGTTCATTGCGCCCTCCGCGACCGACTCGACCGATTTCGAAGTCGATGCCGCAACGCCGCCCAAGCCGGCCGACGACGATTTCGATTTCGACGTTTCCACGCCGTAGGCCAGCCGCGCGTCAGAAGCGGACCGGTCTGCGCCGAGGTGGCGCCCGCCTTACGGCGCGGCGACCGCTGGTTCGGCGCAGGAAGCAGCGATGCCGGTCCCGTCGTGGAACCGCGCGCAATTGCGGCCGGAATCCTTCGCCGCATAGAGCGCCCGGTCGGCCCGCTCTTTCAGATCGCAGGCGTTCTCACCGGGCAGCACCTCCGCGGCGCCGAAGCTGGCCGTGACGCACAACCGTTGGCCGTTGGTCTGCACCGTCGTAAACTCAATCGCCTTGCGATACCCCGCGACGCACTGCTCGGCCTTTCCGAGCGTCGTGTGCGTCAGCAGAAGGGCGAACTCTTCGCCGCCGATACGGGCCACGAAATCCGTGCTGCGGCGCCGCTCGGAGACCACCTTGGCGATGGCTGCCAGTACGGCGTCGCCCGCGGCGTGACCGTAATTGTCGTTGAACGACTTGAATTTGTCGACGTCGAAGATCACCATCACGAACTCTTCGCCGTAGCGTTGGTGACGCCCGAAGAGTTCGACGAGACGCTCCTCGAATGCGCGGCGGTTCGGCAATTGGGTGAGGCAATCGTGGCGGGATTCGGCCGACAACCGCTGGAGCGTGGCGCACTGGACTGCCAGCCGCTCCTGGGCCGAAGCGAGATCGCGACGGAGACCGCTGTTGGCTTCGACGAGCTCGTTGACTCGGGCCGTCAGCTCCGTCCTGAGCACGGCCGTCATGTCGTTCTCGCGCTCGGTGAGTTGCGCGCCCATATCCGCGATGTTCGCGCCTTCGATGCCGACCCGCGCCAGCGTGTCGCTCAGGACGCCCTGATAATCACCCAACAGCCCGTCGCGCGACTTGACGGCGTCGGATTGCTCGTCGCCGGAGGACGGTTTTGAAACACCGAACCGGCAGTAGCCCAGCGCGGCGGCCAAAAGGACGCTTTGAATGACGACGATAGACGCCAGCACCGCGATGATCATGTCAAGCATCGGCCCTTTCGTAGGGCCCCTCGTCGCATTTTCGAACGTCCGATGGCTCGTCGCCAAACCGCGCCGACTCGCCCTCTCGGACGCGATGCCCACTCGTCAGCGTTAACCGAACTGTAGGTTATGCCTGGGAGGCTGGGACCTCGGCACGTTGCCGTGTTTCCGCCCGTAGCGATTACAACGGTCAGGGCCGCACGGCGGCGTTGAACCGGCAACCTCCGCGCGGCGGGAAGCGAGCTACACTCTTGTTAGTGGTACCTAGTCCCAAGCTCCATGCGGACCGACCGATGTTGCCGGGAACCGAGAAGCAACCGCCCCCGCTGACGCCGGAAAAGGACACCCTCGACGCGCTGGACCGCATCTCCGAGTTCGAAACGGAGAAGCTCCTGCGCCCGCCGGCGGCGATCGCCGCGTTCGTACGCAGAATCGTACGCGGGGCCGAGTATTACGTCGGGCCCGAGCTGCGACGCGAGCCGCGGTATGCGGTGAGTCTGCCGGTGGCCGGGGTGCCGGTCGATGCCTCGCTGAAAAAAGCGGGCGACGCGTTCATCGCCTTGACGCGCGACATCTCCAGCAGTGGGATCGCCATGTACCATACCCGGCGCGTCTCCGAAGGGTTCTTGGCCTTGGAAATCAAATCGGCCTCGGGTGACAAGCTCCGCGTACTGGCGGAAGTGCTGCGATGCACTCCGGTCGGTCTGTTTTACGAGATCGCAGCGAAGTTCGTCTCCCGGCTCGACGACTGATGGCGACGGCTGCCAGTCAGGATGCCGCAGGACAGGGCGAGTTGTGCCAGCCGCTACGGACCACTTCCGCCGACGTTTCATAAAGCTCGCCGATTTTCTTGGAGCGGCCGATGGAGAGCACAAACCGGAGCGTTTCGCCTCCGGGCGAGTCGATTTCGACGTCCATCTGCAGCGCCCGCAACGGTTGGGCATGGATCATCCGGACCTGCCAATCGGAGATGCTGTGGAGAATGGCCCAAGTAGGCTTTCTGGCAGGTCTTGCGGCGGGGGATTGCGGCTCCGACGCGGCCTGGCCCAGCCTCGCTGCGTCGCGATGAGGAGCGATGGATGCGATCAAGGGCGCACAGCAGCGCGCGCGTGGCGCGGCTGCCGGGGCCAGTCGATATGCGAGGTCGCCGAATGTCAGCGGTTGCCGTTCCATAGACAAGCTGTTCTCAGTAAAAGGGTTGGGATTTCCGTAGCCAAGTTGCTCCCCATACGTGGACCTGGGGGCTTGGTCGCTCTGGAATCGAGCGAGCGAACCCTCGTGTTGGCGCAAGGGCCTGCCCGCCTAGGTCGCTTTGGGTTGCGCGCCGCGACGAGCCGGCGCCGGCAGGGCCCCTTGCGGCTCGCGCCTTCATTGCGCACAAGATCAAGAGAGGAGTATTCGCGGTGCGCGCCCTGCGCTGCGGTCTCCCGATCGGGACCAAGCCAACACGAGTGTGGGTGCCGTTACAGGTCATCCGGTGACCAAAGCCTCGCCGAAATTAAAACTCATTTTTCGGCGGCAGAGAACCCGGACAGCCCTCCACCGCGGTCAGCAGTCGTCGCCACGAATTCGCAAGGACGCGGCCAATATAAGATAGCCGGCCCGCTCATGCAAGCAGAATCCGCCGCAAACAGAAGCTGAATGTTGGCTCGGCCCTTGGAAATGGGCTACGGCGTCTGACGGCAAGCCTGTGGAAAACTTGTGCGGACGCCCCGCCTGGGCGAGCTTGGCTCAGGAGATGAGCGGTTCCAGCAGCCGCTCGTCGATTTCGAGAGTGACGCCTTGGATATTGATCTCGACGTCGATGATCAGCCGGGAGCCGGAGCAATACGAGGCCACCGTCCCTTCGACTCCGGCAAACACGCCGCTCCCCACGCGGACACGACTTCCGCACGAGAAGCGCGGCCGCGCCACCTGCGTGGCCCGCGGCATGCTCCTGACAAGCGTGTCACCGCCGTCGCGCGGCGGCAACAAGCTGGCAATCCGGTTGGTACTCATAGCGCTGCCTGTTTCTTCTTTCGCTCGCGGGCTGCCCTGGCCGTCCGCAGCATCCGATAATCATAAAGCGCCGGGAGTCAGACGCAATACGCCATAAAGCTGAATCCGCTACCGGAGCGGCGAATAATCGGTGGCCTGCATGAACAGCGATTTCACGCCGTCTTTTTCCGTGAGCGGCCCGCCCGCTTTGTCTTCCGACGCTTCGCGGGCCGCGATCCAGTCAGGGTCGGTGCGAAAGCCGGCGAACGATTTTTCGGCCGCGGCCTTGCTGGCGTGCGCCAGAATGTAGACCAGCGTGCGGCCCGAGCCTTGCTGGTCGGGAAGCACCGTCCAATAAGCGATGTTCGTCATGCCGTGCTTGGCAAACAGCTTCATCGTGTGATTTCGGAAGCGGTCGGCGAGCGCGCCCAAGTTGCCGGGCGTCGTCGTGTAGATGCGCAGCTCGAAAATGCGATTGCCGTCGGTCGAGGGCTTGATGGCGGGCGAGTAGTCGGTGGCCCGCAAGAAACGCGACTCGACCTTTTCAACCAGCTTGCCGTTGACCTCGCTTTCACGCTGCGCTCGCTGCCATTCGGGGTCGGCGACGAACGCCTTCCAGGCCTGCTCGCCGGCCTCGCGGCTTGTGTACGCCAGAAAATAGATCAACTTGTTGTCGGGGTTCTCCAGCGGCACCCAGTAGCCCACGTTGGTCATGCCGTGCTTCTCGAAGATTTTCGTCGTGTGATCGCGAAACCGGGCGTGCAGAGCGTCGAGCTTGCCCGGCGCCGCCCAATAGGTGCGCATTTCGAACACGCGTGGATCGGTCTCGGCGGCGGAAAGCGTGGTGGCGAGCATAGCGACCCATCCCCATAGCAACGTGCGGCACAAAAGCATGAAGGCGTCTCCCTGAAGCATTGGCGTGCGGTTTGCCCGATTGTAGCCGCTGGCGCGGGCCGCCGCCACGGTTCGGCCGCGTGCTACGCCCCTTCTTCGCGCACGCTGAATTCCAGCTTCCAGCGGTGATCGGAGATCGTGCTCTGACACCACAGTTCGAACATCCCCAACTCGGTGATCTTCGAGTGGAACTTCACCGGTGCATAGCCTTCTTCCGTGTCTTCGCCCGCCGGCAGCGTGGCCGTGAGCGGATCGGTTTCCACCAGTTCGGCTTCGGTCCAGGAGCTGAGCAGCGTGCCCGGCCGGTCTTCTTTACGCACCGCGGAACTGAAGAAGCGGAACTGCGCCGGCTCGCCGACGATCAGGCCGATCTCGTCGCTGGCCACGTCGGTCTCTGTGCCTTCTTCCATGCCGAAGGGCACGACGCACAGTGCCCGCAACGGCCGCGGCGCTCCGGGGATGGCCAGCCCCGCCGTTTCAATGCCCACGTAGTACGACCGCGCCGTCCCGCCGCGAATCCGCACCGCCTTGCGCTGCTTGGCGAAGCCGTAGTAGGCGGCGCCGCGGGCCACGGCATAGTCGAGATCCTGGTTGCCGGCCATGCCCTGCGGCGGCGATTGGTCGGCGAACCAGCTCGCCATCACGCCGAACAGCTGCTCGCGCAGCAAGGTCGACTTGAACACGCCGCCGTTGAAGAGCACGTGCGTCGGCCGCACCGCCCGGCCGCCTTCGCCTTGCGACCGCAGGAAGGCCGCCAGGTGGCGCGTGATGGCCGTGTCCGATTCGAACGGCAGCCCCAGCTCGCGGAATCCGCTGGCCCGCCGCGGCGCCGGGCCATCTTCCAGCCCACATTGCGGAAAGAAGCCGTCGGCCAATAGCGTGCCGGCCGCCTCGCGCTCGACCTCGACTGACACGGTTCCTTTTATCAGCTTGCTGCCGCGGCCCAGCACGGCGATGGGATGCTTTTTGGGTCCGTCAACGGCGAGCAGGGTTTCTTTGGCATTGCGGCAGGAGTGCCACAGGGCCACCGATTGCCAGGGGTCGAGCTGCACGCCCTTTTCTTGGAAGGCCGCCGCCGCGAAGTGAGCCAGGGCCAGATCCATGTTGTCGCCGCCGACCAGGATGTGGTTGCCCACGGCCAGCCGCTCCAAGGCCAGCTCGCCCGACTCTTCGGTAACGCCCACCAACGTGAAATCGGTCGTTCCGCCTCCCACGTCGCAGACCAGCAAGCGGTCGCCGACCTTCATTTGCTTTCGCCAACGATCGCCTTGATCGGCCAGCCAGGCATACACGGCCGCCTGCGGCTCTTCCAGCAGCACCACGTTTTCGGGCAGGCCGGCGGCCAGGGCCGCTTCGCGCGTCAACTCGCGGGCGGCCGGATCGAACGAGGCGGGCACGGTGAGCACCACATACTGCTCGGCCAGCGGCGCGCCGCGAAAGGCCGCCTGCCAGGCCGATGCCAGATGCGCCAGGTAACGCCTGGAGGCTTCCACCGGCGAGACTTTGGGCACATCGGCCGGCGCGTTCCAGGGCAAGATGGCCTGGTGCCGGTCGACGCGGCTGTGACAGAGCCAACTCTTGGCGGCCGCCACGGTGCGCGTGGGTACCTCGGCCGATTGCCGCCGGGCCAGCTCGCCCACCGCGTATTCGCGCTTCTTCTCCCAGGGCAAATCGAAGTTCTTGGCCTTGGCGTCGGCGTCGGTGCCCAGGTACATGAACGACGGCAACAGCGGCCGCTCTTCCACAGTGGCCGGCGCCACAAGCTGCGGCACGGGCAGCAGTTCCACGCGCGGCTCATCGGCCTCCAGGGCGCAATAAGCCAGCGCGCTGTTGGTGGTGCCCAAGTCGATGCCCACAACGTATTTCGCGGTCATGCCACCTCCAACACGGCCGGTGCGATCACCAAGGCGGCGTCTTGCGTGCCGGTCCATTCGGCGAGCGCGCACCGCGTGGCTTGCCAGCCATGATGGGCCAGCGTACCGCGAAACGGCGGCTGCTCCGGCACGCGGCCCGCCAGGCGATAGCGCGCGGCGTCGAAATCGCCCGACAGCTCGACGGGGGTTCCTTCAGCCTCCTCGCGGACCGGCTTGAGCGCGAACACCCGTTCGAGCAGGGCGGCGCAATCGCGGTGGACGTCGCGCACCGCGGCCCCGATCTGTTCGTCGCTGTATCCGGCGATCGGCTCCTGAAGGAAATCGACCAGGCGGGCTTCGCGTTGCAGCATGGCCAAGAGGTTCAGCGCATCGCTGCGGGCGGGGGCAGGTTTGGGCTTCGCCGCGATCTTCGGCGCGGCGACCGCTGCCGCAGGGGCCGGCGCGGCCTGAGCGAGCAACGGCCGCAGGCGTTCGGCCAGCGCGGCGTCGAGCAGGACGCGGAAAAACAGACGGAAAGCCAGACCGATTCGTCCCACAGTGTTACCTCGTGCCGGAAAGGGGCAATCCCGTAATCGAACCCGTAGACCCCCGAATTGTCAATTGGCAAGGTTTGCTTGCACATTCGGGTTCTTACGCGGCCTCAAACATCCGCAGGGGCGGCGCCAGGTCGTACGCTGCCTGCGCGTTGCCGCCGGGCCTGGGATGCTCGCGGCGGACGGGGCTGTCGTCAATTTTTCGGCTGCCCGACTCGGCCCAGGCTTCGGCTTCCAGCGTCAGGCGGTTCAACAGCCGCTCGACCTGCAGGCGGTAATGCTCCAGGCCGTCGCGGTCGAGGTCGGGCGGCAACTGAATCTCGGGACTCACCACGCCGCGGGCACGCGAAAACGGACGCGGCACGGCAAACTTGTCCCAACTCCGCACGCGCCAAGGGCGGTCGTAGCCCAGGCCCAACAGCACCAGCGGCATTTGCAGCTTCGAGGCCAGATATACCGGTCCCGGTGCCAGCACCCGCCGCGGTCCTTTCGGACCGTCGGGCGTGATCGTCAGGTTCATGCGCTGGCTTTTGGCCAGCAACTCTCGCAGCGCGGCCGCGCCGCCCCGGCGGGTCGAACCGCGCACGCACTCGAAGCCGAAGTGGTACGCCACGCGGCTCAGGATCTCGGCGTCGCGGTGCCGGCTCAGCAGCATCGCCAAGTTGCAGTGCCCGCGCATCACCAGCGGAATCAGAATGTACTCGTGCCAGAAAATGTAAATCTTCCGGCCCGAGCAGTCCGGGTGTACGGGGTCGACCGCCGGATCGTAATAGGCGACGCGGTAATCCAGCGTCGACATCCAGCCGCGAATGGCCGAGGTCGCCAACAGTCCGGCGAACTTAACGGCGAGCGGGTTGCGAATTTTCATGTGGCGTCCATTCCCCGGAAAACACTTCGACCGCCGGCCCGGTCAGATACACATGGTCGTTGTCGGCCCAGTCAAGCTCCAAATCGCCGCCGGGCAAGTGGGCCAGCAGCTTGCGGCCCGTGACGCCCGCCAACACGCCGGCCACACAGACCGCGCTGGCCCCCGTGCCGCAGGCCAACGTTTCGCCCGAACCACGCTCCCAGACGCGCATCCGCACCTCGCCGGGCGAAATCACCTCCACAAACTCGGCATTCACGCGCCGCGGAAAGTGCGGATCGACCTCGATCTTCGGCCCGATGCCCAGCACCCACTCGTCGGTAAGCCGATCGACGTAGGTGACGCAATGCGGATTGCCCATCGACACGCAGGTAACTTGCATGTCGCGGCCGGCAACGTGCAGTGCCGCCCGCACAACCGGGTCGCCCGGCAAGCTGGTCGGTATCTCGGCCGCCTTGAGAATCGGCCGCCCCATGTCGACGCGGACCCGTTCGACCAGCCCGTCGGCCAGTTCCAGGTCGAGTGTCAGCACGCCCCGCCCGGTTTCGATGGCCAGCGTCTTTTTTTTCGAGAGCCCGTGGTCGTAGACGTATTTCGCCACGCACCGCACCCCGTTGCCGCACATTTCCGATTCCGAGCCGTCGGCGTTGAACATGCGCATCCGCGCATCGGCCTCGTTCGACGGGCAAATCAAGATCAGGCCATCGCCGCCCACGCCAAAATGGCGGGCGGAAATGGCCACGGCCAAGGCGGCCGGGTCGGGAGGCAGCGGCTCGACGAAGCAGTCAACATAGACATAGTCGTTGCCCGCCCCTTGCATCTTGGTGAAACGCATGCTGTGATTCATCGGCTGGAACCGACCGTCTTTCTGTAAACGCCCGATCTTAAAGGGTTTGGCGTCGCGGAGCAAATGCAGTAATGAAGGGCGTTCGACGATGGGCGACTCACTTCGAGGAGCATGAACGACACCTCGCCCAGCCGCAATCGCTGCGACGGGCGAAGTTCGGCCGATTCGATGCGCGTCTCGTCGATGAAGGTGCCGTTGCGGCTGTTGAGGTCGACCACCTTCACCCGCGTGCCTGTTGACGGCACAAAGCGGAGATATTCTCCCTCGGAGAGAGCGAATCCCCGGTGACAAGTCGAAAAGATTCGGTCCCACGCCAACGGCGCGGTAGAACACAGGGAGCCACGCAGGCGGACGACTGCAACCGATCCAACCCAAGCCAATCGCGAGATAGAACAAAGGATGTCTTGGTTCCGAGCCTCTTAGCCTCTTGGTTCCGAGCCGGGGCCATGGCATCCGCCGTTCCATCACGGCGGAGCGTGACGCCTACGTTACGCCGGGACGCGAAACACCCCAAGCGCTGTTCGATCACAGTCCGGGAATCTCGATCTTTTCTTCCTGGGCCGCCTTGCGGAGCTTGCTCAAAGCTCGCGCCTCGATCTGACGCACGCGCTCTTTGGTGACGCCCATTTCCGCTCCCACTTCCTTGAGCGTCAACGGTTCTTGTCCGCGCACCAGCCCGAAACGGCTGATGATGATCTTCTGCTCGCGGTCGTCAAGCCGCTCCAGGATTTTGCCGATCTGCTGCTCGCGCTGCTCCTGGGCGTGCTCTTGCTCGTACTGGTCGGTACGCACGTCTTCCGTGGCCGAAAACATCTCTTCGTTGCTGGTGCGGAACCGGTCGCGCCGCCGCAGCTCGTCGGGAATGGTCCGGGCAAAATTCTTCATAATGGCCCAGCTTGCATAAGTGCTGAACTTGTTGCCGCGGCCGAAATCGAATTTTTCCACTGCCCGCATCAGCGACATATTGCCGTCGCTGACCAACTCGAAGAAGTTGTCGACCGGCCCCACGTGCCGTTTGGCGATCGAAACCACCAACCGCAAATTGGAGCGAATGAGCAGGTTCTTCACCGCCACGGCTTCTTCATAAAGCTGCTCGATCTGGTCCATCAGGCCGCTCTTGGGCCGCGTCGGGTCGAGCTCTTCACGCAGTTTGCTGGCCTTATGCTTCAGAAAGTTGAACTTGCGGAACAAGTAGACTTCTTGCTCGCGGGTCAACAGGCTGACTTCGTACAGGCTGGCCAAATAGGGGGGCAAGCCGGTGGGCAGCCGGCCCTTTTTGGCCGGGCCGGGGGCTTCGGGCATCTCGCCCAGGCAGACCGCGTCGGCGTTGGCCTTGCGAAACAGGTCGTTGTCGATGTAATCCAGCGGCAGCTCCATGATCCGCGCCGCCCGCATCTCGTTCAGGATGCGATAGATGCTCGTCTTCGTGCGGCCATATTCCTTGGCCAGGGCATCAACGGAAACGCCGCGGCGATACTGCTGGTCGATCCGCCGCTTGGTCTCGTCCGAGAGCGGGCCGCTGTTTTCCGGGAACACCGCCAATTCGGGATGCTCGGCATCGAACGCCTTGAGCGTGTAGCGGATCGTTTCGACGCTGCGACCCATCCGCTCCGCCAGGCGACGAGTGACTTCGGCGGGCTGACCGCCGGCACGGGCCAGACGTCGGGCACGCTCGACGATGTTCATCCGCTCATCTTCGCTAAGCTGGCTGAATCGCGCACCGCGGCTGACCCGCTGCTCGTTCTTCTTCACGAAGCGGTCGACCGAGCTCTGCAAAAAGCCGAGACGCTTGCGGCCGTCGAACATGAATCGCCGGCTCACCAGGCCCTGCTGCCGCCAACGCGAGATCGTCTTGGTCGAGACTTTGAACTGCTGGCTCAACTCTTCAACGGTCAGTACCTTCTCTCCCACCGCGTCGGCGGGAAGATTGGCGGCGTCCGACACGTCCTCGACGAAGAGCCGCAGGTCGTGCTTGGCGTCGTCACCCGACATCTTCGCCGCAACCGGCGAGTCGGGGCGGAAGTCGGTGATGCGGAAGCAGAGATACTCGTAGGTGTAGGTCCGCTTGGGATCGAGTTCCGCCAGCAATCGCTCGGCGCGATTGGCCTGCTCGACCTTCTTCTCGCGAGGCGCATAGCGCACCTGTTGGTCGCAAAGCTCGCGAATCGTGGAATTGATGTAATCTCGGTGCATGTTTTGAATCTCCATCCAGTTTCGCGGCGTTCCCTGCGACGTGCGCTCGCCGTGGCCCTGACTCTGTTCCTTACCCGCTCTCGTTTCTCTCTTTTCCCCTCAAGTAATACCGGCCGACTTGCCGCAGTCTTACAGCTATCTTTTTCCCCGCTTGGGCCCGCCTGCCACTTTGCATTGGCTGCCACCCCTTGGGCATGTAGCGCAGCTAAAAGCGGACCAATGAGAAGTCAAGGGCCAAAATTCCCGTTCGGGGCCTGAATTCTCGCCCTTGGCTAACCACAACTTCTACGCAAATAAGTGTCTCGTGGACTAAAGATGTTCGCTCAGACTGCCGAGATTCTTGCGCTTCGGGCACCGAAACGACCCGCTCTTTATATCACAACGCCTTGGTATTGAACAGTTTCCGCTCGCAAATCGAACTAGCGGCAAAAGGACGACCGTGTCGCGCGCCGTACAACCGCCATCGCCGGTTATGGCAGCCGGACGCTCAGCGGCGCCCGCTCGCGACAGCCCGCCCGTCAAAGCGAACCATCGAAGGCGGCGCGCGCCTGTTGTCGCGTTCTGGACATGACCTGTGTCTTATTCTGAGACACTCGCTCGTCTGGGGCGGTTCGGCAGCGACACGGCCGCGTCGCAGCTTTCAATTCAATTCTACCCTTTTTGCGGCCGATGTAGCCGGAGATGCCAGGCAATCTGACCGGAGCCATCGCATGCCCGAAAGCCGCGTCCCAATCGTTCATTCGCTGTTGACTTTGTTCGCCTTGTCGTCACATGGACTTGCCGCCGATGGCACGCACGACCTTCGACCCAGACCGGCCGATGGCCAGATGGCTCGTGTGGAAGTGCAACTTGACGTGGGCGGTGATGTGAAGCTGGCCGACGAGGGCAAAACCCGCACGCTCAAGATGAGCGTATCCGCACAGCTTGTTTACGACGAGAAGTGGCTGCCGGTTCGCGCGGGCCTCAAAAATGCCGGCCTTCGCGGCGTGCGCTACTATCGCCAGGCGAAAGCCGCTATAAAGATCGACGCCGGTGGCATCGAGCCGAGGTTGCGCGACGCCAGGCGGTTGATCGTGGCCGACGAGGCAAACGGCCAGGTCGCACTGTTCAGCCCGACCGGCGCATTGACCCGCGACGAGCTGGATCTGGTCGACCTGCCGGCCAATAGCCTGCTTTTGGACCGTTTGTTGCCCGATCGGCCGGCACGCGTTGGCGACCATTGGCGACATGGCGACGTGCTGGTCGGGGAACTGCTGGGCCTCGACGCGGTCAGCCAGAACAGCCTGGAGAGCGAGTTGAAGGAAGTGGCGGGCGGCCGTGCCCGGCTTGAACTGGTCGGCCGCGTGCTCGGCGCCGTGGCGGGCGTGGCCACGGAAATCGAAGTGAAGGCCAAATATCGCTTCGACATGAACGAGCGTCGCGTCACCGGACTTGGGTTGCTGATCAAAGAAAAGCGGGCCATTGGGCTGGTCAATACTGGCCTGGACGTGGTGGCCAAGCTGCAATTGGCTTTGGCGCCGGCCGACGACGACGGCGAGCTGAGCGAGGCCGCGCTGGCCAGGCTGCCGCTCGATCCCCGGCCGGAGTTATTGGCGCTGGCCTGCGAATCGCCCACGAAAAAGTTCCATATCTATCACAGTCGCGATTGGCATCTGATGACCGACGCGGGAGACCTCTTGGCCCTGCGCTATCTCGACCGCGGCGAGTTGGTGGCCCAGTGCAACATCTCGTCGTTGGCCGACGTTGAGCCGGGCAAAGGACCGACCCTGGCCACCTTTCAGCACGATCTGGAGCAGTCGCTGGGCGACAGCTTTGAGCGGTTCGCGGAGGCCAGCGATGCCACGAACTCTCTGGGCCATCGCATTTATCGCGTGGTGGCCGAGGGCCGCGTGTCGGATTTGCCGATTCAGTGGCACTATTATCTGATCTCGGACCGCGAAGGGCATCAGGCCGTGTTCGCCTTCACGGTCGAGTCGGATTTGGTGGAGCGTTTAGGCGATGCCGACGAGGCGCTGGCGGGCACGATCGAGTTCGCGCGCAGCCGCAAGTCGGCCGCGCCGACGCCCGCCGCTCGCCGCCCTCCCGCTCGCTCCGCGAGCCAGCCACGTGGTGGCCCAACGGCGACGCGATAGACAGCCGATTCTCCCCATTCGGCCGAGTCTCCGGGTAAAGCTTCGCCGAACCCGGTACGCAGGCGCCGTACACCAACCCGAAGCGCCAGCGAGGAGCGTGAAAAAGGCGGCAAAACCTCGCTTGCGCTTCGGGCTAGTGTGAAAATGGGAACGGGTTCGGCGAAGCTTTACGTCTCCGGTCTACTTCTTCGTCTTCGCCGCCCGTGCTTCGTTGGCAAGCTGGGCGCCCTCGCTCACCGTGAACCCGACCAGGAACCAACCCTCTTTCTCGCTGGTCGAAAAGCTGCCGCCGGGGCCAAGATAGTGCTGCACCAACTTGTAGTCAGGCAGCTTGCTGCCGTCCAAACGCGGCTTGCGAGTCACGCCCTCCTTCTCTTCGCCCATCAAGAAGTTGATGAAGTGGGCCATGAAGGTGTCGGCCTCGGGCAGCCTGCCCTGTTTGAACAACTCGTACATCACTCGATACTGCTCGTCGGTGCGGGCAAAGCCCTGAGCGCAATCGTTGCCGGACCCCAGCTTGATCGCTTCGGCCTGCACCTTCTGGTAGTCTCGATCGTCCACCAGCCGGTCGGCCTTGGCCACGCCGGCCAGCACTTCGCGCAACAGGTCGATGTGCGAAGCCACCATGAGATGTCCTTTGGCTACGGTGACGGCCGAGTTCGCCAGCTTGACCTGCCGCGGCCGCTCCTCTTCGTCTTCGTCGGTCGACCGGCGCTTGCTGCCGCCCGCGGCGTCGTCGATTTCCAACGCCGGCATGCTTTCGTCCTCCGGGATGATCTCCCAGACGTCGTGCCCTTCAATCTCGAGCTTTCGCACGCGGTCGTCGCCGCTCATCGACTTTTCGATCGCCACGGCCAACGCTTGTGCATTCGTGGTCTCGATGGCCAGCAGCTTGCGCTGGCTGGTGGGCGTGATCGGCAGCTCGTAGTCGGCGATGATCGTCGCTCGCTGGCCGAGGTGCTGGACGATGTCATTGCGCAGGTTGATTTGCGGCCCGTTGGGATCGTCTTCGATTCCTTCCAGCGTGTCCTTCCAAACGCCTTCTTCGCCGTAGACCTCGTCGAACAGCGTGTCGAATCGGTCGAAGGCGCTGACGATGTCGACCTCGAACGAGAAGTAGTTTGCCACGTCGCGGGCGACCCAGTCCTGTGGAGCGAAGGATCCGCCGTTGGGAAACACGGCCATCCGCATGGCCAACTCATAGGGCGGCGGAGCGTAGACGAACGTGCGGTGCAACATGCCGTAGCGGCCCAGCCCCAAGTGTACGACGCCACCAACTCCTTTCACCGCCATAAAACCCTGGTTCTTGGCGACTTTCAGGTAATCGGTGCCTCCCTTGCGGCGGGCCGTCTCCCAGGTGCGCAAGGCCTCGGCCAGACCGATCGGGTCGATAAACCAACGTACATCGGGCGACAGTTCCTGGTCGGACTTGCCGCAGCGCTCGATGACGGTCCGGTAGGCTTCGACGCCGGCCAGCGTGTGCTTCTGCGGCTTGTCGAGCCTGCCGGCCACGTCGCCGGCAATGGCCAGGTTGTCGCTGGCCACGAACAGCCCGTCTTTGATGTAATGCACGGTGGTGAACCCGTGATCGCGGTGATCTTTGGGGGCAGTCTCGAACACGCTCATGTCGACGCCGTGTTGCTTCTGCCGGGTGGCTCTGGCGCCTTGCGCTTTGAGGTTGGCGGCGATCTTGGCCAACGTGGCTGCGGCTTCTTTCTCTTTGCCCGTAACGTCGGCAAGAATGACCAGCGTCGCCCGGCCCTCTTTGGGCGTGACGACGGCCAGCGCCACTTCGCCGGTCGCCAGGCCCTGCAGGTCGGCGATCGAAATGCCCAGTCGGGCGTGCGACTTCGACCACTTCTCCTTAAGCTGCCGGCGGAGGTCGTCAGTGAACGGCTTCATCGCGGGGTCGTTCAGCAGCTTGCCCAGCGGCGTTTGGTCCCAGCGTTCGACAAGCGCATCCACGTCGGGGACCGAGAGGTAACCCTTGGTGGATTCGGGCAAAAGGGTGTCGGTGGGCGGCACGGCCAGGGCGGATGTACCCGCCAAACTGACTAAAACTGCCGCCAACAGTCGCCGGAATGAAGCGTTGAGCACGTTTGCTCTCCTTGAAATGCCTGCACGGGCCGCTCGATTGGACAATCTCAAACGAGCGGAAGTTTAGCCGTGCAGGAAGTTTTGTGCCAGACCGCTCGGGCCAAGAAACGAAGGACTTTTGCCATCCAGCGGGGAGACGCGCCTCTCCATTCGGGGTGCTTTGGCCGCTATGACGCGTGCAGCCGGCCGCTTCGCTCGCTGAAAGACCGGTTGCTCGCTGTTTGGAAGCTATATTGTTGGGGCGGAAGCGTTTCGGTCGTGGGCTTTCAATAGGCGGACCACCATGAGCCATGAAGAGCTCTATGACAATCGTCGAATCCTGATCGTCGACGACAATTGCGATATCCATGCTGATTATCGCCGCGTTCTCGGCGACGGCCCGGCCAGCGATCCCCTGGCTGCCGCCGAGGCCGAGCTGTTTGGCGATGCGGAGGTTGCGGCGCCCCGCCGGCTCGACTTCGAGCTGGCCCACGCTTCGCAGGGCGAAGAAGGCTATGAGCTGCTGCGGCGCGAAATGCGCGCTCGCCCGTTTGCCTTGGCGTTCGTCGATATGCGCATGCCGCCCGGCTGGGACGGCCTCGAAACGATCAAGCGGATGTGGGAGGCCGATCCGCGGTTGCAGGTCGTCCTGTGTACCGCCTACTCCGATTACTCCTGGTCGCAAATCTGCGACGCGCTCAGACCCTGCGACCGTCTGCTGATCCTGAAGAAGCCGTTCGATGCCATCGAGGTCCGCCAGCTTGCGGCCAGCCTGGTCGCCAAATGGAACCTCGGCCGCGCGGCCGACCGCTCACAACGCGAGCTGCAGCAGGCCGTCGATCAGCGCACCCTGCAACTGCGGGCCGCCAAAGAGGCCGCCGATCGGGCCTCACGCAGCAAAAGCGAGTTCCTGGCCAACATCAGCCACGAGATTCGCACGCCGCTGACCGCCATTCTCGGCTTCACCAGGCTATTGATGAACGGCGGCGATTCTCCCGATGAGCGAAACGAATATCTCCAGATCATCCGGGCCAGCGCCGAGCACCAGCTTGTACTGATCAACGACCTGCTGGACATTTCGAAGGTCGAAGCGGGGCAAATGCAGATCCACCGCGTCTGGTGTTCCGCTCGCCGGATCATCGACGAAGTGCTGCAAACGTTGCACTACCGAGCAGACGAAAAAGGGCTCACGCTGGCCAGCGACTGGCCCGGCGCAACCGACGATCAGGCCTACACCGATCCCTCGCGTTTGCGACAGTTGCTCATCAACCTGGTACACAACGCCATCAAATTCACGGCGTCGGGTTCGGTGCGCGTCGTGGCGCGCGTCGAAACGCTCGACGGCCGCCGCACGCTGCGCATCGACGTGATCGACACCGGCATCGGCATCGACACGGCCAAACAACAGGCTATTTTCGAGCCTTTTGTCCAGGCCGACAGCTCGATCGCCGCACAGTACGGCGGCACGGGCCTGGGCCTGGCCATCAGCCGCAGCATCGCCGGTCTGCTCGGCGGAACGCTGACGGTGACCAGCCGCGTCGGTGCGGGCAGCACTTTTACCCTGACGGTCGACGCCGACCCACACACCGGCGAGTCTACGCCACGGCTGGCAACCGAAGAAGCGAACACGTCCGACGTGGAACGAGAATTATCCCTTCGCGGCCGCAGGATCCTGGTTGTCGAAGATAATCCCTTCAACCGCAAACTGCTGAGGCTGACCCTGTCGCGGGCCGGCGCAGAAGTCGAATTGGCGGAGAACGGTCAGGTGGCTCTCGACAAGGCACGCCAGCACGACTTCGAGCTGGTGTTGATGGACGTGCAGATGCCGCTCATGGACGGCTACGCGGCGACCGCCCGGTTCCGCCAATCGGGCTATCGCGGACCGATCGTGGTGTTGACCGCCCACGCCTTGTCTGCCGAGCGTGAAAAGTGTCTGGCCGCCGGTTGTGACGCCTTTCTGAGCAAACCGATCGATCTCGACCATCTCACCGAGGTCGTCACCCAGTTGCTCTTATCGACCCCGCCCCCGGCGGGCCAACGTTTGCCGGCGTCCGGTTCGGGCGAGACGGAAACGGAGACGGACGATTCGCCGGAGTTCCAGGAAGTCTTGCGGCAGTACCTCGAATCGCTGCATCCGACCGTCGTCGAGCTGCGGGCCGCCTTGGCGGCGGGCAATTATGGCGAGTTGGCGTCGCTGGGCCACACGTTGAAGGGGACGGGCGGCACCATCGGCTTTCCGACCGTCAGCGAGATCGGCGAGCGGCTGGAGCGTGCCGTCCAGCAGCGGCTCGACGGCCCGATCGGCGACGCCATTGCGCAGCTCGCGGATTTTATCGGGCGGCACCAGACAGCTTGAACGCACGCGGGGAGACTGTTATCGTAGACGTCGGTATGAAAGTCAAAACTTTTTCACTCATTCGGTATCTCGAATACTCCCTGCGGAAGGCGGAATATACGTCCGACGAAGGCGGGCTGATCGTGGCGCGCGTGGTGGGCGCCAGTGGTTTCTTTGCACAAGGCGGCAATGTCGAAGAGGCACGTGAAAATCTACGTGATGTAATCGAAGGCAACGTCTTGTTGGCTTTACAACTCGGCCTGCCGATTCCCCAGGTCGAAGGCGTGGAAATCACCGAACGCAACGTCGCAGCGCCGCAACGAAAAGATGGCAAAGCCGACGCCGCTCAAACCACGCGAAGTCGTGCGTAAGCTGCAACCCCTCGGTCTGCTAATTCGCGAGATCATTCGAGAGCTGGGCATCGCACGAGAGGAATGGATGCGACTCTGACGCAAGGCGTCGGTGCGAGTCGCTAGGCTCGCTGGCCCCCCTTTCAACTACTCGCCGTCCTCGCCCAGTTCTCCCAGCACCACGTCTTTCTCCAGCGGTTGATCGCCCCGCAGCAGGCTCACGCGAATCCGGTCGCCGGGCTTCTGCTTGGCGATGATGGCAATCAAGGCGGGCAGATCGGCCACGGCCTGCCCGTTGACGCTGGTGATGACGTCGCCGCTCTCAATGCCGGCCCGTTCGGCGGCCGTGCCCGGCTTGACGCTGATGCGACAACCGGTTCCCGGCGTTCCCATCACGCCAAGCAGCGCGCCGTGGCGGCGATCGATCTGCGTGCCGGGCAGGGCCTCTTCGAGCCGCCGCTGGCCATCGTCGCTGATGTCGGTGGCATAGAGGACCAGCGTTTGCACGCCCGACAGCGCAGCGAGGTGTCCCAGCCCCTCGTCGGTGAACTGCGGGCCGTAGAGTTTCAGTTGCTCGATGCGGCCGAGCTTGGTCAGGTGCTGGAGTCCTTCGTCTCCGGCTTCCCATCTGCGGCCCAAAAGAAGCGATCGCACGTGGAGTTCTCCGTCTTCAATACTGGCGGCGCCGATCGTGCCCCCTAAGCGTTGAATCTCGGTCAACGCCGCCCACTGCCGCCGCAGCCGCTGGCCGCGCAGCACGACCGAGGCGCGGTGCGCCGCCAATCGGCGCGTCGAATCGGCCAGCTCTTCCAGGGCCTGGCGCGCGGCTTCGGCAACGCCGGCGTCGTCGGAATCGCAGAGCGCGTCGAGCACCTCGATCGCGCGGCGCGTCACCTCGCTGCGATTGCCGTCGGCCGCCGCGGCCAGCGGCCGCACGGCCTCCTTGCCCGCCTCGCGCAGCTTGCGACTGGCCGCTTGCCGCACGGCGAATTGGCCGTCGTCGAGCTCGGCGATCCATTGAGCGATGGCCGCCGCCTCCGTCTGCTGGTTTTGCTTCTGCGCCTGCTCGTCCGCCAACGCTTCGGGCAAATCGGCGGCAACGCACGCCAAAAGCCCGAACAGCACGATTCTGTTAGACATGGTTCTCCCTGTCGCTTGTCAAACCTGCGACCCAGTTGATTATACCCGGATCCTACTTGCCGATGCAGTCGAGATTTCGGTCGGTGCGGAGGAAGATTTGCCCGTCACTGACGGCGGGTGAGGCGTTGGTGCGGCTGTCGTCGTCGGCAAACACGTTGTGGGCCACCCGGAGATTGCCGATTTGCAATTTGAAATTCGCAATTTGCAATCCCCCGTTTACCGTCTACTGTCTACCGCCTACCGAAACAAGGTGGGCCGGCGCTCGCAAGCTCGCTGGTTCCACCCTACGTTTGCAAAATGCCGGTGACCACGTCCCCCGGCTGCCCGTCGAGCAGCGTTTCCTGGCGGCCGTTGCGGCGATAAACGAGTCGCGCCGGGTCGAGGCCAAACAAGTGCAAAAGCGTCGCATGATAATCGTAATGATTCACGATGTCGGCGACGGCGCGGTGGCCGAACTCATCGGTTTCGCCGTAAGTGCCGCCGCGGCGAAAGCCGCCGCCGGCCAGCCATAGGCTGAAGCCATAGGTATTATGGTCGCGGCCGACCGATGCGGGGCCGGCGTCGTTCTGGATCACCGGCAGCCGGCCCATCTCGCCGCCCCAATGCACGATGGTTGTGTCGAGCAACCCGCGTTGCTTGAGATCGGCCACTAACGCCGCCGCGGGCTTGTCGGTCTTCAGGCAAGCGGCGGGCAAGGCCGTGCGAATGCCGCCATGATGGTCCCAGAACTGGTTGCGCGTAAAGACCTGCACGAACCGCACGCCCCGCTCGATCAGCCGTCGGGCGATCAGGCACCGGGCACCGTACTCTTGCGTGGCCGGATCGGTGAGGCCGTACATTTCTTGTGTGGCCTTGGTTTCCTGGTTGATGTCGAGCGCTTCGCCGGCCGCCGTCTGCATGCGGGCGGCAAGCTCGTAGTTGGCGATCCGCGCCGCCAGGTCGCTTTCGCCGGGCCGCTCATCGAGATGCTGGCGGTTGAGCTGCTCCAGATAGCTCAGATAATTCCGCTGCACCGCGCCCCGCAGCTCGGCGGTCGGCTCCAGATTCAAGATGCGCGGTTCGCGCGGGCGGACCACGGTGCCTTGGAAGAGCGACGGCAGCCAGCCGTTCGACCAGTTCAGCACGCCCTCGACCGGCAAGCCTTGCGGGTCGGTCATGGCCACGTAGGCCGGCAGATTCTGTGATTGTGAACCGAGAGCGTAGGTGAGCCAACTTCCCAAGGCCGGCCGGCCGCGCTGAATCCGGCCGCTGTTCAGGGCGTGAATCGCCTGGCCGTGGTTGTTGACGCCCGAGTGCATCGAGCGGACGACCACAATATCGTCCACGACTTTGGCCAGGTTCGGCAGCAGCTCCGAAACGTCGGTGCCGCACTCGCCGTGCTTGGCGAACTTCCAGGGGCTGCCGAGGATTTTCGAGCTGGCCTGGGCGGCGTTGTCGTATTTGATGTCGCCGGGAAACTTTTGGCCGTCCAGTTGAGCCAGGATCGGCTTCGGATCCAATAGATCGACCTGGCTCGGCCCGCCCTGCATGAACAGCGAGATCATGGCCGTGGCCCGTGGCGGCGCGTGCGGCCGCTTCGGCAGCAGATCGAACTTTTCGGGTTCCAGGCCCGGCTTGATCGGCTCGGCCAGCAGGCCGTCTTCGCCCAACAGCCAGGCCAGCGCAATCGGAGCGAGGCTCATGGAGCTCGTGGCGAGGAAGTGGCGGCGGGATGAAACTGAATTCATGGGGCGGTTTACGGCAGTACCAATGAACTAAGCAAGATGGTCTGGGCGGGCAACAAATTCACGAGACGCTGGTCCGCAGTCACGAGCTTACACTGTTCGCGCTCGACAAGCGCGATATAGAGGCAATCGTATACGCCGATCCGCGCTTGTGAAGACAATTCGGCGGCACGCGGAAGCAATCGAAGGCCGGGGTGCAGCGTTGGAAGGAGCGTCAGTGATTCCCCGACAAGTTGCAGTGACTGTTGGGAGGGGATTCGTCCCTGTCGCTCGGCACGAGTTAAGGCGTGGGCGATTTCGAACGGAAAAACGTCGGGCGACATGAGCTCATAAACGCCCGCAAGAAAGTCGTCGCAGAGGCGAAGTGCTTTGTCGCTATCCGTCTCAGGAACGAACCACTTGAAAGCGACCGAAGAATCAAGGCCGTCTTTCATGAGTCGCGGAGTTCGCGGATGGCAGGAAGTCCGATATCCAGAATTCCGTGTTTCGCGAAGATTTCTTCGCGAATGCGATCGATCCTCTCGCGCGCCCGCCGCATCGCTTCAGGGTCTCGAATGCCTTTGGCTGCGCGGTCAGCCGCTTCTTGCAACTCGGCCATAATCTCCGCCGGGATTGTTTCGATGCTCATAATTGAATTGTGGAAGGCGTCTCGGCATCGGTCAATGGGGCGGTCGTGCGAGGCAACCGTTGCTGACGGCTCTGCGCACCGGTAGAATGACTTTGATCCTTACTCCCCTCGCGAGGTTCGACCGCACCGATGACTATCGACGAAGTTCGAAGGTTTTTCAACGCTCAGCCTTTCACGCCGTTCACGTTTTTCTTGGCCGACGGCCGGCAGTTCCCTGTCGTCAGCCGCGAGTTCATGGCGTTATCGCCGGTGGGCCGGACCGTGGCCGTGTACCAGCCCGACGGCTTGGTCGACGTCATCGACCTGCTCTTGGTCACCAGTTTGCAAGTGAGCGTCCCAGGCAATGGGTCGCCCAAACGTCGCGGAAAGCGATGACCATTCAGCTTCAGTCCACATACAAGAACGCATTGGCACTCAACAACGCCTGGCAAAAGGTCGCCAACGCTTGATGATTCCTTGCCGTGGGATCATTCTCCGCCGATTGGCCCTTCACCGTCTCAAGCTGACGATTCAAAAAGGTCTCGGCCCCGTTCAGCTCGTCATCCGTCGCTCGGCGTCCCAAGGCCAACATCCAGCCGCGGGCAAGCTGGTGGCGCCGGTCGGCGCCGGCTTCCCGCTCCAGCCGTGCCGCGAATTGCTTCGCCGATTCGATCACGAACGCGCTGTTCATGAACACCAGCGACTGCGAGGCCACGGTCGAAATGTTGCGGCATTCGCAGTTGGGCGACATGATCGGCGCATCGAACGTTTCCAGCATGCCCAACGGCCGGCTGCGGCGCATTTGCACGTACAGGCTGCGTCGGTATTCGTCGCCGCCCAGCGACACCGGACCCGTCGGCTTGCGCTCGCCGTCGAGGTTCTCGCGGCCGATGACGATTTGCCCGACTTCGTCTTCCATTACCGGCACCGGCGGGCCGAACATCTTGTCGTGCCGTTGGCCGCCGATCGAGAGAATCGCGTCGCGCACGGTTTCTGATTCCAGCCGGCGGACCGACATACGGGCATAAAGCCGGTTTTCAGGATCAACCGCATCCGCCTTTTCGTTGCGGCGCGACGACTGTCGATAGGCCGCCGACGTCATGATCAGGCGGTGCAGGTGTTTCACGCTCCAGCCGTGGTCCATGAACCCGGCCGCCAGCCAATCGAGCAGTTCGGGGTGCGTCGGCCGCTCGCCCAACACGCCGAAATCGCCGGGCGTGCCGACCAGCCCGCGGCCAAAATGGTGCAGCCATACGCGGTTCACAATCACGCGGGCCACGAGCGGATGCCGGCCGTCGGTCAAGTGCCGGGCAAACGCCAATCGGCGGCCCGTCGTCGGCAGATTCGCATCGTCGGCCGGAATGTCGGTGGCGGTCGCTGCAGCCAGGATCGTCAAATCGCCGGGCGAAACCTGCTCTTTGGGCTGCTGGAAGTCGCCGCGATGAAAGACGAACGTCGGCGACGCCTGGCCGGGAACTTCCGTCAGTGCCCGGACGAATTCTTCCGGCGGAATCTTGGCCCGGATTTCGGCGGCCTTTTCGCTGTAGCGTTTGAGGTTGTCGGCGGCTTTGGTGGCCCGCAGCTCGGCAGCCGTCTCCGCGTCTTTCGCCAGTTCCGCCGCAGCGTCAGCGTTGAATTGACCGAGCGTCGCGGCCGTGACCAGCACGCCCGGATACTTCTCGATCATTGCCGTTTGTTCCGCAGTGCGC
This sequence comes from Pirellulales bacterium, assembly GCA_035533075.1. Classification (NCBI taxonomy): domain Bacteria; kingdom Pseudomonadati; phylum Planctomycetota; class Planctomycetia; order Pirellulales; species Pirellulales bacterium. The sequence continues at coordinate 202,553 of DATLUO010000193.1, forward strand.
TTTTCGACCGGCGCGGCCGCCGCGGTTTCGACAGCCGCGCGCTCGGCTTCAGGCACTTTGGCCAGCTCACGGGCCCTCGTTTCCGTGACGAACTGCTGCTCATCCTGCTTGCGTTTCGTCTCAATCTGGCGGGCCTTGACGTCGCGCCGCTGATCGTACAAATAGAGCGAACCGACGCTGATGTTGGCCACACTGGGGTATTCTTTGAGCACCGCTTTTTGCTCGGGCGTGCGGTCCTTGTCGGCCGTTTTGTAAGCGATCCTCAGACCTTCGCGCAGCTTCTCCGGCACCAGCAGCAGTTCTTCTTCCAACGTGCGATCGATGAACTCCTGGGCCTTGCGTGCCCGCTCGGCATCGACCTCGGCCGCCTGGGCCTGAATCTTCTGTGCCAGCGCCCGATCGTCGTCGGTATAAAGCGAGACCTCACGGGCGGGCGGCGATCGCCAATTCTTCCAGTCGAGCGCCGGCTCGAAGATCGCCCGCAGCCGGTAATAGTCGGCTTGCGGAATGGGATCGTAACGATGGTCGTGGCACTGCGCACAATGCAGCGTCATGCCGAACAGCGACGTGCCGACGATCTGCAGCGTGTCGGCCACGACCTGATTTCGGGCAACGTTCTGGTCGACGCCGCCCGACGCCGTGCCATCCGGCGACATCCGCAAAAAGCCCGTCGCGGTCAGCTTGTCGATCGCCTCGGCCGACAGGTTTTTGTAAGGCGGCGGCACCAACTCGTCGCCCGCAAGTTGCTCTTGAATGAACTGGTCGAACGGCTTGTCGGCGTTGAACGAGCGGATGACGTAATCGCGATAGCGAAAGGCCGATGCGCGGGGCGTGTCTTCGTCGGTATAGCCTTCCGAATCGGCGTAGCCGGCCACATCGAGCCAATGCCGGCCCCAACGCTCGCCATAGTGCGGCGAAGCGAGCAGGCGGTCGACGACACGCTCCCAGGCATCGGGCGAAGTGTCGGCAACGAAGGCTTCGACTTCTTCCGGCGTAGGCGGCAGGCCGACGAGATCGAAATATGCCCGGCGGATGAGCGTGGGCCTGTCGGCTTCCGGAGAGAACGTCAGCCCCTCACGTTCGAGCCGGGCCAGCAGAAAGGCGTCGATCGTCGTCCGCACCTGTTCGTTGTGGTGTAGGCGTCCCGCCTGCCCGATGTTCGGCGGCGTTGCGGCAGGCGAGACGCCCGCACCACAAATCGGCACGGCCGGTCGGCGGACCGGCTGGAACGCCCAATAGTCGCGTTCTTCCAGGCTGAAAATAGGGCCTTCGCCAACTTGTTCCGGCTCAGGCCGCGCGGTCTTGGCTCCCGCGGCGATCCAATGCACGATGGTCTCGACCTGCGCGGCCGAGAGCTTCTTTTCGACCGGCGGCATCTCTTCGGAGCGAATCTTTTCGGCGAGCAGGCTTTCGTCCGGATTGCCCGGCACGATGGCCGGGCCGGATTCACCGCCTTTTTCGATGAACCGCTTTAACCGCAGGTCGAGTCCACCCTTGCGCTGGCCCTCTTCTCCGTGGCACTGAAAGCAATGGGCCTTCAAGATCGGGCGGACATGCTGCTCGTAGGTCAGCTCGGCGCTGCCGCCCTCGGCAAGGGCAGCGCGGCCTGCGAACAGTAGTGCGGCGAGAACAAGGCAGTTTGCAGGTCTCATCGGCGTCCAAGGCGGGGTAAAACGGGAGACCACCGGGGGGTGAATCGATGCTACTTCAAATCCACCGACCAATAGGCATTGTCCAAGAACGTCTTCCAGCTTTCGTACTTGGGGTTGCCGAGCTTGATCGACAAAAGCGGGCTGCGCTTCGGTCGCACGGGCGCTTTGACGAGCTGCATGTTGGCCTCGTGCGGCGTGCGGCCGCCCTTCTTCACGTTGCACTTCACGCAGCTACAAACGATGTTCTCCCAGCTTGTTTCGCCACCGCGGCTGCGAGGGATGACGTGATCGAGACTCAGCTCGCTGGTCGGAAATCGCCGGCCGCAATACTGGCAGCGGTTGGCGTCACGGGCAAAGATGTTCCGCCGGTTGAAGCGAATGGTCTGCTTCGGCAGCCGGTCGTAGAACAACAGCCGAATGACCCGCGGCACCTGGATCTCGAAGTTCACGGAGCGAATCCAATCGTCGTGCTCGGTCTTGAAGCTGGCCTTCAGCTCGCTGATCTCGCGCCACGACTCGAAGTTGTAGTTGGCGTATTGGCCCTCCTCGATGTGAACCACCTCGGCCAGCTCGCGACACAACAGCGCGAACGCCCGGCGCACGCTCACCACATGCACCGCCATGTAGAAGCGGTTCAAGACCAATACGCTGGCGGAGAGGGCCTCCGTCGACGCTGCCGACATATCTTGTTCTCCAGGAGCTGTTCACCGGACCGACACCTCGACCGCCGCAAAACCGACGTGCGAAGCGGCAATCCGTTGCCGTCACGCCCCGCGAAACGTTCGCTTGATTCTAACCTCGCCGCGTCGCAACGACCAGATGCGGCCGCATTTGTCAACCGTGGCTGCGCTATTTTGCGGCGCAGGCAAGCTCTACGGTGGTCGACTCGAAAGAAATTTCAAAACATGGCTTGCTACCGTTTGCGAATCGGCATTAGGATGAAACGTAGTCATCGCGCGCTCATCTGGAGTGGAGACGCGACCTGTTTCCTGTACACCGGGAAGACGAAACCATGATTCAGTATTCGTGTGATTTGTGTAAACGGCCTCTCGATTCCGAGGACGACCTGCGTTATGTGGTGAAAATGGAGGTCTATGCCGCCTTCGATCCTGTGGAGATCGACGATGACACCGACAACCTGCACGAGATTCACGAGATACTCGAACGCATCGACGACATCGGCAGCGAGCAGGTGGGCGACGACGTCTATCAGCAGCTCCGCTTCGACCTTTGCCCCGAGTGCCGCAAAAAGTTCCTTCGCAACCCGCTCGGCCGCAAGCTGATCGAGCAGTTCGATTTCAGCCAGAACTGACGGTACGGGAGGATGGCCTTCCCAGGCCGTCCGCCTCACCGCGACCGCGCGTGTACTTCCAGCGAGCCCGCGTTGTCGGCCAGCTCGGCTGGTGAATCGTTGATTCGCAGATAAAGCGTGCCGGACTTTTCGGGCGAAAGCTTGCCGCCCAGGCCAATTGCCACTGGCGCGGGCCAGTTTGGTTCGTCGTCGGCCAGCACGGTGGCCAGCAGCATTCCCAAGGGCCGGCCCCGATAATACCGGAGCGTGACCCCGCCCGGCTCGCACCACCAGGGATGCGGCTGGTCGGCAACTTCGTATCGGCCGCGGCCCGCAATCTCATACTCGCTGCCCGCGGACAGCCGAATGCCGCTCGACTGCCAACCGCGGTCGGCGGCGATGGCGATCGTCTGGCCTTTTTCGGCCAGCGGCTTCGCCGGGCGGAATTCGATCGCGGCGCGCGCAAGGTCGTACCCATAGTCCAGTTCGTGGGTGAACGCCTGCCATTCCAGGTCCAAATCCTGGCGGTCGTCGGCAAACCGCGAGCGAAAACGGCCGTTGAAATCCTCGGCCCGCAGCTCCGCGACGAGCGACCGAAAGCGGTCGTGATACCGGGGGTGGCCATCGAGAAATGCGGCAATCGCCCAGCACCAGCCGTAGACCTCGTTGTTCAGGTTGGCATCGGGAGGATACGCCAGGATCTCATCGATCGTCAGCCCGCGACCCTCGCCGACGGCGTCGAGCACGATCTTGATACGGCCCCAGCCGGGCAGCTCGTCGCGGTGGGCGGGAAAGTAGGCCAGCCGGAGTCGGTCGCCTTCCATGCGATGGGTCGCCAGCAGCTCGGCGGTGGCTTCCATATACCAAGGCGGCCCGCAAGTGCCGAACCGGCAGTTGAGGAAAGCGTGGGTTCCCTCATGGATCATCAAGTGGCTGCGGTAATAGGTCCAGCTCGGCTCATACCACCAGATTTCGTTTCCGCGCGTGAAACCATGGGCGAAGGGCGGCAGCTCGTTCGGCAACAGTCCCGCGGTTTTGAACCGCTCGGCGTCGTTCATCAAGCAGCCCCGCACCTGCCACTTCGCCGCGTCGCTCTCGTCAACCGCGAAGTAGGCGCACCACAGCGGCACCGCCCGATCAAACAGTTGAGGCAGCGCGTCGATCGCATCGTCGGCCGGAAGGTCGGTGAAGAGCGTGAGATGATTTCCGACAATCGTGCGGATGCCCGCCGCTGCAATGCGTTTTTCATCGACCGCCGGTTGGACGTCCGGCGGCTTGGTGCCCGTGTCTGGTCTCGGGGCTTTGTCGAGGCCAGATACGACAGGTGCCGGTGTCGATCGTTCGTCGTTCTCGGTTTGCTCGACCGCGGGACGCTCGATCTCGCGCGAGCGATCGACGGTTGCTTCCTTGGTTGACGGAGAGGGCTTCGCGGCGACTTGACGAAGCGGAGGTTGTTCGCGGCCGCACGCGCCGCAGGTCGCAATGACGAGCCAGGCGATGGCGGACCATTTCTTTGCCCCAACGACATGATGGTAGGGTGGGACCAGCGAGCTTGCGAGCGCCGGCCCACCGATAGCGACGTCGTTTACGGTGGGCCGGCGCTCGCAAGCTCGCTGGTCCCACCCTACGCTCAATGGGCGAGTCGGCGCGTTGTTCCGCATTATGCTCCCTCCGCATTTGCCCGGATTATTCATGGCCGCGGGAATAAATATGCCTCCGGGAGGCTCTAAGGCATTGAGTACCGTCACCTTAAGGCCGCGCACGGAGGCATGTAGTGGATCAGCAGTCTGTCTTCCAGGTTACCCTCGATTTTTTCGGTGCCAAGCCCATCGTGGTTGAGCCCACAGCCGGGCAGTTGACGTCGGACGCGGGACTTCTGCCGTTTCGTCAGCTCGATGAGCAAATCGGGCTCACTCGCGGGTTCGCCGACGCGCTCACGGATGTCCGCGCCGCGGTTCAGGTGGACCACACGTTTCTGGAGATGGTCCGGATGCGGGTCTACGGCATCTTGGCGGATTACCCGGACCAAAACGATCACGACCGATTGCGGAGCGATCCGCGACTGCATCGCTCGCCGGCTGCGCGTGCCTGCTCACCAACGACGTCGCCTTCCGGCAGATTATCGTGCTGTCGGTTCTCCTGCTCGACGATGCATTGGTGCCATGATTGCCGGCTGCCGCGGCCGCTTGACTTCGGCTAGACTTGTGGCCGCCGCGTCTACCGCATCCAAGCGGTGTATTGATCGCGCTCGTAGGTGCGGTCGGGCTTGAACGGAGGGCGGTAACGAGCGATGGTCGAGAGCCGTACGCGGCAGAATCGCCCTTGGCCCTGCGAGTTGTTCCATGGCCGGTGGACGCCGAGTATCCAGGGCGACTGTGAACGAAACAACTCCAGCCCTTCGCCGCTGCCCGCCAGACGCCCATCGACCATCAGCCAGAGCGACTTGCCACGCTTGACGGCCGCCACGTGGTGCCAACGACCGTCGTCGATCGGCGCCGACGAGGCGTCGCGAATATCGAACCGTTGATACGGCCCATCGCTGATAAGGCTAACTTGGCCGCCGGACATATAGAAGGTGAGCGACTGGTCGTCCTCTCGTTGCCGCTTGGTCAATAGTGGCACGTCGCGTGCTTGCGTGTACGCCCAAAACTCAATCGTGGCTTCCGGCCCGATGTTGGCCTCGGCGCCGCCGAGTTCGATGCCCGATCCGGCCGTGTCCAGCTCGTGGATGGCCGTATTGCCGAAGCTTCGTTCTATCTTTTTCAGTACGGCCTGCCGGTCGGCCGGCGGAAGTTCGCCCGCCGCTCGCTCGTACCACCGGCAGGCGTGTTCCTCAATGCTGCGTTGACGCTGGCCCTTCTCGCCCTGCGCGGTTTCCGACCAATCGTCGGCTAATGGAACCTGTGCGTCGGGTGTCTTTGGCCCAGCCAATTCACGAGCGGCGATCGCGGCCACGTCGTCACCGCCCTTGGCAAGCAGCGGCAGCCCTTCGTCCCAATTGTCCTTGACCCATGCGACGTATCGCCCCCAAGCGGCGTTTGCTGGGGCGTTTGCGGCATCCGCCTCCAACTTGGCTAAGGCAGGCTTGGCCGCATTGAAGGCCGATCGCATCTCCTGGGCCTGCTTCGCACGGGCTTGCACGTCGGCTTGAAGTCCGCGGTCGCGCGTTTTGCGCGAGGTCTGCACCATCGTTGCTGCCAACCGGTTGGCGCGGTCGTAATCGTCCAGTTCAACCGCCATGTTTACCAACGACGCATATTCCAGGTCTGGCCGAGATAGAAGGGCTTGATCTTGCCATCGTCGCTTGCAGGGATCTTGACCAGCCTCATCTTGACGCCCGGCGCCAAGACAAGGTCCCAATGCTCACCATTATCGCGATGGTGTGAGTCAGCGACGTCGATCGCCGTACTTATGCCTCCGCCAGGCGCGCCGTTGTCAGCGAGGGCGGAATCACTCGATGCAGGCGGGGTCGGCGCAACGCTCGGAGGCGCAGGCGCCGGCTCGTTTACCGCAGTGCTGGCGGATCGTTTGGGGGTCGAATCGGCAACGGTAGTCTTCCGGTTATTTGTCGCGGCGGTTTTGAGTTGGCGATTTTTCAGGTCCGATGGACCAGAGGGTCGCAACGCGATCCACATCACCACCGCAATAGCGATCGCGCCGCCCACGCCGGCCGTAGCAATCAGCCACGCCGGCTTCTTCTTCCGTCGATGTGTGGAGAACCGACCGACGGGCGACGAGGCGCCGACATCGATCAGTGGGGCGGGTGTCGCCGCCTGCGATGGTTGTGGCTGCGGCAATGCCCTTGCGCGGGGCAAAGAGCGGGGCGAAACGCCGTCAGCCGCCGGAACGCCACCGAGGGCGTTCCCTACAGATGGCGGAGACGTTCGCCCAATCGCCATTTTCTCGCGCAACTGGCGGTCGTACTCGGCTTTTTTCTGCGGGTTGAGCAGCGTGACACGCGCGGCGGCGCATTCGTTGAGCAGCTTCTGCGATTCGGCCGAATGCTTGCCGGTCTGGTAGCTGCGCAGGTGCGACATCTGCCGGTCGGCCGCCGCTTCAATCACGTCGGGGTCGCTCTCGAACAGGTTGATCGCCAGCAGCCGATAGTGGTTCGGCGGTTGCTCCTTGGGCGGAATGCCCAGCCATTTGTAATAGGGATCGAATGTTTCGCTCATTGCATTCCCAAACCATGCGCCAACAGGCCGTATCGATGAGACCAACGGCGAAGGCACCGAAACTTTTCATCGCGAGCCCAGGTGCCGGCGCACATCATCCGCTGTCTTGGCTGTCTTTATGACCTTAGCCAAGCGGTGCAGCTCGGCAACGTCGCTGATCCTGCGCACTCGGGTCATCAGTTTGCGGCCTGGCTGGCCGAACTTCGCTTCCAGAGCCAAGGCAATTCCCTCGCGCAGCCCTTCTTCGCGTCCCTCCGCGCGCCCCTCTTCACGCCCTTGCTCCCGTCCTTGCTCCCGTCCTTGCTCCCGTCCTTGCTTGAGTCCCTCTTCCAATCCTCTTCGCTCCAGGCTCGACAGATACGGCATCCTTTTCTCCCTCTCGTATTGATAGATTTCTTCGTGAAACTCTTCTTCCAAATCGTCGGGCAATTCCAAGATCCAATCCTTGGGCGAAATGCCCAGCCATTTGCAATAGGGACCAAATGATTCGGCCATGATCTCCCAGACCGTGCGTCAGCAGGCAATAAGCGATCTTCGCCGATTTGAGCCAGCATCTCAAGGGCTCGTTATTGGCCCGGTGATAGTCTATTGGGGGTATTCCGCGCTGCGCCGCGGAGCGACTGCCCGGCCGCGCCGGGCGATCAAAAACCACGGATCGCCGCTCTCGGAGGCGCAGCGCGCCGCGCCTCGCGGATCGGCGATCCAGAGGCACCATCGCGCCATGCTGGCCGGCAAAAGGCGAGCCTGACAGAACGCGCAGCGCGCTGCGCATTTGGACAGCCAGTCAGCGCGCCATACGAGAAGATTCACGGCTCGCTTGGCGAAGGGCGATTGAGCGGGCGAGGACCCGTACTTCAAAATCTGGTGGACGTGTAGCTACTCGAATGATTCCGTGTGCGATGGCAGCGGCAGCCGAGAATTGCACCCAGTTGTTGCGTGGCTTGAAGAAAGAATTCGCCCGATCAGGGAAGAGATTGGGTTGGATCAATAACGATTGCACGGCGAATCTCCCTTATTCTGAAGAAGAACCTGAGCCAGACAAACTCACCTGCCCGCCGCCATCGCCAGCGCTTGCAAATACGGCACGGGGTTGCTCCCCAGGGCGTTCAGCACCGTGCCGCCGGCGGTGAAACAGTGCGTGACCCAGTCGGGCCGGCCGTAGCGCTCCAGCGCCGTGCCGCCTTCGCCGCCGCCCACGTAGACTTCGATGCCCGACTCCTTCATCCGCTTCAACTGGCCGACGAAGTGACGCGTCCCCTCTTCGAACCGCGGATCCTCGAACATGCCGAACACGCCGTTGTGAAAGGCCACGGCCGGCTTGCCCGACGCTTTCGCCTCGGCGATGAAGGCGCCCACCTGCTCGTCGAACAGCTTGTTGGTCAGGAGACCGACGTCGAACTGCTGGTCGCCGGGGCCGATCGTCTCGCTGGCCCGCCCGTCTTGCAGCACGAAATCGACGGGCAACACGAACCGAATCCCCTTGCGGCGGCCCTCGTCGAGCATCTTCTTGGCCTGCTCGATCCGCGAACGCTCGATGTAATATGGCTTGTCTTGATGGCCCGCGTCCTCGGCCACGCCCAACGAAAAGCTCTTGCCGTCCAATTCGGCGGCGGCCTTCTTCAAGGCCATCGCCAGCGAACCGGCCGTGAACACCCAACGGATCGTGCCGCGGTCGATCATGGCCTGCAGGTCGTCGAGCTTGTCGGTCTTCAGCCCGCTGAACACGACCAACTGGGCCGACAAGCAGCGCCGCATCGGGCCGTCGAACTCGCCTGCCACATAGCGGCCCAAGGCCACGCGGTCCATCGCCAGCGGCACCACCGTGGTCGATGCGTCGAGACTGCCGGCCGAGAGAGCTTCGTTGACATAGACACGGGCGATTTTTTCAGCCAGCGAATTGGCGAACCGGCTCAGCCGTTCGGCCACCTTAGTGGCTTCTTCGGGTTTGGCTTTCCAAAGCATACGCTCGATCTCATAGCGGCGCGTGTTTTCCAGCACCAGCACGCTGCCGGGCGCGGCGTCGGCCACGGCTTTCGCGGCCAGGGCGGCGATGGTCGGCGATGCCTCGTCGAGCCAATCGCTCACCAGCGGCACGTCGGTCTTCAACAGATCGCCGATGCGTTTGGCGACGGCTTTCAGGCTCCCTTCGGGCTTGCGGCCGATGTGGCCGAAGACGACCTGTTTCCAGCCATGTTGCCGGCCGAATTCGAGCGTTTCGACCATCGACCGCAGGCGGATATCGCCCTCGCCGATGATGGCTCCCGGCTTGGCATCGACATCGCCCCGCACAAGCACCGCCGTGCCGCGCGGCAAATCCACCAGCGAATCGAGACGCGGAATGGCATGCAGATAGTCTTCCAGGCTTCGCCGGGGCGATTCGCCGGCCGGGTCGAGCAACGCACGACAGAGCCGAGCGACCTTGTCGGATGTGACGGGCATTTCAACAACTCCTCGGGTTCAGGATTCCGCCGGCTTGCAGTTTACCGGGCGAGTGCCGGATTGGCTATGCAGCTATGCAGCCGCCCTATCTCAGGGCCGGCGATTACCGGGTATACTTAAGCCATGACCGCCAGCGACCTTGTAACGCATCTCGCCCCCTTGCCGACGCCCGAAGAGCGGCCCGAGGCCGACGTGGTGATCTACGACGGCCACTGCCGCATCTGCACCGGGCAAGTCCGGCGGCTCGCCTGGTGGGACGGGGGCCGCCGGCTGGCGTACCTTTCGCTGCACGACCCGCTGGTGGGCCGGCGCTGGCCCGATCTGACGCACGACGCACTGATGCAGGAGATGTATATCGTCGATCGTGTCGGGAAGCGCCATGCCGGGGCGGCGGCGGTGCGTTATCTTTCGCGGCGTTTGCCAGCCTTGTGGTGGCTGGCGCCGCTGCTGCACGTCCCAGGCACGTTGCCGCTTTGGAACTGGCTCTATCAGCAGGTCGCCAAGCGGCGCTATCGCTTCGGCACGCTGGCCACCTGCGACGACGAAGCCTGCCGGCTGCACCGATAGCCCCCGTGATTGACGCCCAAGCGTCGGACGCTTACCGTGTGGCGATGCCTGGCGACTTGCCTTCGACCGGTTCCGCAGCTCCCGTCGCACCGTCGGCCGGCGGCACGCTGCCGCGCGTGCTCGGTCCCTTCGACGCCGTCACGGTGGTCGTGGGCGGCATCATCGGGTCGGGCATCTTTCTCAAGCCGGGCGTCGTGGCACAGTATCTCGACCATTTCGGGCTGGGGCTGATTATCGGCGTATGGGTTGTCGTGGGGCTGATCACGCTGTGCGGCGCCCTGACGTTGGCGGAACTGGCCGCCATGCTGCCGCACGCGGGCGGCCCTTACGTTTATCTGCGCGAGGCCTACGGCCGGTTGCCCGCCTTTCTTTGGGGCTGGACCGAAATGACCATCATCCGGCCCGGTTCGCTGGGAGCGCTGACGGCCGCCACGGTGATCTATCTCAGTAAAATCGTGTACCTCGACCGCCATTGGCAAGAAGGCGTGGCCCTGGGCATCGTGCTGTTTCTTTCGGTCGTGAATGTCGTCGGCGCGCGGTGGGGCGCCGCGCTGCAGAACGTGACGGTCGTCGCCAAGCTGGGTTTTCTGGCGTTCATCATCGTGTTGCCGTTGGCGGTGTCGCGCGTTCCGCAACCGCCTGCGGAGTGGTGGCCCGGCCGCTGGACCCCGGACTTGTGGAAGGCCCTCGGCCTGGCGATGATCGCCGTGATGTGGCCCTACGACGGCTGGATCAATATCGCTCCGGTGGCGGAAGAGGTCCGCGAGCCGCAGCGCAATGTGCCCTTGGGACTGGCGCTGGGCATGGTCATCGTGATCGTGGTTTATGTGCTGGCCAACGTGGCTTATCATGTGGTGCTGCCGATCTCGACCGTGGCCAGCTCGGAAGCGGTGGCCCACGACATGTGTACCGCGTTGCTGGGCGAGGGCGCCGGCAAGTTGGTGTCGCTGGGCGTGCTTTGCTCGACGTTTGGCGCCGCCAATTCCAACCTGCTGACGGGCCCGCGGATTTATTTCGCCATGGCCCGCGACGGCCTGTTGCCCGCGTCGATCCGCCGCATCCACGGCCGCTGGCGGACGCCCGCCAACGCCATCTGGCTGCAAGCCGTTTGGACCGTGGTGTTGATCGTGGCCGCTTATGCCTGGAAATCGGATCCGCGCGACGCCTTCGACATGTTGACCGACTTTGTCATTTTTGGCGGCTCGCTGTTTTATGCTTTGGCGGTGGCCTCGGTGTTTGTCTTTCGCCGCGCTCATCCCGATTGGAGCCGGCCCTATCGCACGCTGGGCTATCCGCTGACGCCTTGCGTCTACCTGCTCGGTATAGGGGCGGCGCTGGCCAGCATGGTGTGGGACACCGACAAGCACGCACAGACGCTGGCCGGCACGGCGCTCATCGCCAGCGGCGTGGTGTTCTATTATTGGGCCCGCAGCCGGCGAGCCTGGCAGGTGCGATGAGCCGGCGGGCTACGGGCCAGAGTGGCTGCTCCAATGAGCGATGCCCCACAGGCTCGTATAGTCGTCGGTCCACAGCGGCAGTCCGGCGACGGGCGTCAGCATCTGCCAACGCAAATCCTCGATCAGCGGGCCGAAATCGGCTTCGTCCCTGGCCAGAATCACCCAGTGCGAGCTGGCTTTGCCCGCCGCCTTTTCCTCCGCGCTGACCGTTGTCTCGATCTCGTTCCATGCCACCAGCGAGGAGGCCGCGGCCAGGTTGCCGAGCACCGGCCCGAGGTCGAGAAACTGGTTGGAAATAGATATCCGATCCACCCCGCTTCTTCTTCTCAGCGAACAAACTTGATCGTTTCCATGTTCGGACCCTCTGACTTTCGAGCGGTTCCACAAGACAACTCACTTCTTCGCGCGTTGCCAGGTTTCGCCGCGCTTGTAACGCTGCGCGCGGTCGACAACCACGGGGTCCGCGCTGACCTTGATCACCCGGTCCAGCGCCTTGTCGAACTCGGCTTTGTGAGGATCGCGGATTTCGCGATGGTGGGCCAGTTCCACGATCGTTTCGCAGGCGATCTGCGCGAAGGGCGCCTCGTCGACGTAGGGCAGCACGAACCGCAGCGCGTCCACGCTGTAAGCGGTGCGGCAGCGGTTGATCACCAGCGACCGCTCCTCTGGCGTGCGCGCGGCTTTCATGGCCTGCTTCATCCGGTCGAGACGTTGCGTGTCCGACCGGCGGTCGCGCATGGCCGCCAGCTTGACGTAGCCCTGAAAAGCCCGCTCGCGCTGGGCCGCGTCGCTCGTCTTCTCGGCGATTTCCAGCAACTTGTCGGCCGGGCTGGCGTCGGGCCATTTGCTCAGCGCGTCGATGGCCAACGACCTGCGGCCCGCATCCGGGCCGGTGGCGATGTCGCCCACGAAGGCGATCAGCCGTTTGCCTCCCACCCGTCCGATCAGCGACAGGAGCTGATCGCGCTGGGCCGCGTCGACGCTGTTGATGGCGGCGATCAAGGCGTTGGCCCGTTGCTCTTCGTTTCCGATGCGCGCGCACACGGCGGCGACGTTTTTTTCGGCGGCGTCGCGCTCTCCGCCTTTCCGCGCCTTCAGCACGGCGGGGATCATGGCGGCGAGCTGATCGGGGCCGCCGAACCGGCCCAGCGCGGTCATGGCCGCCCCGCGGACGCGGGCGTCGTCGTCGACGCTGGCCGCCAGGAACAGCGGCAGCTCGCTGGTAGCGCGTCGCGCGGCGAGCACTTCGAGCAGCGCGGCCCGCGTTGGTGGCTCGGCCGTCTTCGCGTCGGCGGCCAACGTTTTGCTGATGGAGTCGCCGCGCATCCGGACCAGCGCCGTCCGGGCGGCCTGCTGCTCCGCGCCGGAAGAGGCGGACAACGCCTTCACCAGCGTCGGCAGATCGTCCGCCGTGCCGAGCTCGCCCAGCGCGGCCAGCGCCGCCGATCGGACTTCTTCGTTCTTGCCGTCCGCGAGCACGTTGACCACGGCAGGCCGGGCCGCAACGTCGCCGCGGTCGCCCAGCGCTCGGATCAACTCCGCCTGTGCCGATGGATCGAGTTTCGGCAATTGGGCGGCGAACGCCCGAGTGGCCGCCGCTCCGCGCGCGGATTTTCGCACCTGATTGAAGGCCGCCGCGCGGAACTCTCGATCGGGGTGGGCCATCAGCTTGACGATCTGCTCCACCAATTCGTCGCCGGCGTCAGCGGCCAGGGCGGGCGACGGCAACGTCGCCATCGCCGCCAGAAGACTGAGAGCCAACGAAGCCGGAATCGAACGTTGCCACATGGTTTCGTCTCTTCAATCAAGTCTGCTTGCTGAGGCACGCCAACAACCCGCGGTCGGCGGCCAGCCGCACCAGCCGCGGGTGCTGATCGCCCGCCAGCGACTTGTAAATGGCCGTGGCCTCGGCGACCTTGCGGCCGGACAACAGCGATTCGGCGCAGCACAACAGCGCGTCGAGCAGCGTCATGTTGTCGCCGGTCTGGGCCGGGACCGCGTCTTGGAGCACGCGGGCCGCCTCGCCACCGCCGATGACTCCCAGAGCTAGCGCGGCCGAACGGGCGACCGCCGGGTCGGTGTCGCCCAGCAGTCCCGCCAGCACCGGCACCGCGCCGGCTTCTCGCCGAGCGCCAAGCGAGCCGATCGCGCCGATCTTCAATTTGCCGCTCGTTTTGGCAAGTGCGTCCGTCAAGGCCGCGGCAGCCTCTGGGCCGGGAATCCGTTCCAGGGCGTGTCGCGCCAGGTGCGCGTTGGCTTCCTGCGTCAGCAAAGCGGCGACTGCCGGCACGGCCGCCGGCGAGCCGACCAACGCCAGCTTGCGACAGACGTAACCTTTGGCGTCCGCCGAGATATCCGTCGACAACGCGGCAATCAAGCGTTGTTCGAGATCCTGGCGGAGGGCCGAGTCGCTGTGCGACGCGACCACCGCGTCCTCGATCCCCGAAACCTCGCTCAGCGGGGTTCCCCAATCAAATTTCTTCAGTGCTTCGAAAGCTTGGGCGAGCATCGTGAAAGTCCTTGTGATGAATGTTCGGTTAGAGTTGCCACGGTTCGCGCCGGGCGCGGTCGACCATGCGGTTGGCTTCGGCGTCGTCGACGAACTGCTGCGCCGCGGCGTCCCACTTCAACGACCGCTTCAATTGATAGGCGATGTTGCCCAGGTGCGCCAGCACGCAGGTGTTCACGGCCCGTTCGATGTCGCGGAACGGCGTCTCGCGGGTCTTCACGCAGTGGATGAAGTCGCCGTAGATGCCCCCGCTTCCCTGATATTGCGGCACCGGCTTCGGCGGCAGCTTTTCGTCGGGCGTCCCCTCGATGTGCAAATTCTGGGTGTTGGGCCGATTGTGGTAGATCGTCAGACCGCTCTCGTAGTTGTATGCCAGGTACTTGCCCTCCGGCGTTTCGTGGTAGACGACTTCCTTGGGCTGCTGGTCGCGAACGTCGCAGATGAACGTCGCGCCGCCGAAGTGATGGGCGCCCCAGTCGGTCATGCCGCCGCCCGAATAATCGCTGAACGACCGCCAGCTCGAACCGTTGATCGAAAAACTGCCGCTGCAGCGTTTGGAGTTATATGGTCCCCAGGCCGCCGGTCCCAGCCACATGTCCCAGTCGATTTTCTCCGCCATTTCTTCGGCGGGCAGATTGCACAACTGCGGCAGCGGCCCGACGCTGACGTTGATCGACTTGATCGTGCCGAGCTCGCCGGCCCAGGCTGGATCGACGAATTTGCGATAGTCTTCCAGCACGCGCTGGCTGCCGCCGGAGACCACGCGGCCGTAGCGTCGCGCCGCCGCGATCATCAGCGGGCCTTCGCGAAGCGTCAGCGTTTCGGGCTTCTGGCAATAGACGTCTTTGCCGTTGCGGCAGGCCTCGATGACCATGATGGCGTGCCAATGGTCGGGCGTGGCGATATGCACCGCGTCGATGTCGGGCCGGGCCAACACTTCGCGAAAATCGTTGTAAATCTGGCAGTCCTTGTTGGCGTAGTGTTCGTCGATCTTGGCCTTGGACTGCTCGCGGTTGGCTTCGCGAACGTCGCACATGGCGATGTATTGCACATCCTTGCGGCCGAGGAACGCGCCCTGGTCGCCGCGCCCCATATTGCCGATACCGATGCCGGCCATGACAATGCGGTCGCTGGCCGCCGGCGTTTCGCTGTTGCCCAGCGCCGACGAGGGGACGAAATAGGGCACCGCCATCGCGGCGCCGGCGACTTTCAAGAAATCGCGGCGGGACCGGTTGCTTTTGCCGCCGGTCACACTGGGCCGTTCGTGCTGATTCATAGGACGCTACCTTGTGACGATCGTGGATTTGGGCATGACGATTCGAACCGGGCCTTGCCGCGGTCGTCATTCATTCGGCCGCGGCAATCTCGGCACAGCGTATTGTACTTTCAAGTCGCGGCACAATCTACCGGCGGTCGGTTCTCGCCGGCCGCTTTTCGCTCCCGCCGCGATCTGCTAGCATGCGCGGTCGCGCGACATGAAATCAAGCTATGGCGACCGTCAGCAACAAACCGTCCTCGACCGGCCCGGCGGCCCATGGCCCCGGCACGCGCGGCGTGACGCCGATGATGCAGCAGTATCTGGACGCCAAGGCGGCCTGCCCGGACTGCATCTTGCTGTTCCGCATGGGCGATTTTTACGAGCTGTTTCACGACGACGCCAAGCTCGCCGCCCGTGTGCTGGGCCTGGCGCTCACCAGCCGCGACAAGGGCGAAAACCCCGTGCCGATGGCCGGCTTCCCGCACCATCAGCTCGAAAGCTACCTCGGCAAGTTGATCGCCGCGGGCATGCGGGCCGCCATCTGCGAGCAGGTCGAAGACCCGCGGCTGGCCAAGGGGCTGGTCAAACGCGAAGTGACCCGCGTCGTGTCGCCGGGCACCGTCACCGACGACGCCCTGCTCGATCCGCAGGAGAGCAACTACCTGGCGGCGCTCGTGCCGGGCGAAACCGTGGGCCTGTCCTGGATCGATCTCTCCACCGGCCGCTTTCTGGCCGCCGAAGTGCCGCAAGCGCGTCTGGCGGATGAACTGGCCCGCATCAGTCCGGTGGAAATCTTGGTGGCCGAGGAAGCCGGTCCGCCGGCCGCCGCTTTCGACGAACGGCTGGTCGTGACGCGTCGCCCGGCCTGGGCCTTCGGCCACAAAGCGGCGGCCGACGCCCTGGCGCGACACTTCGGCACGCAGACGCTGGAAGGCTTCGGCTTCGACGGTGGCGAAGTGCCGGCCATTCGCGCGGCGGGGGCGGTTCTTGACTATCTCACTGAGACGCAAAAGTCGTCGCTCGCGCACATCGACCGGCTCATGCCTTATCGCCTGGGCCAGTCGCTGGAGATCGACGAAGCCACGCGCCGCAGCCTGGAGATCACGCGCACGCTGCGCGAAGGCCGCCGCGAGGGTTCGCTGTTGGAAGTGCTCGACCGTAGCGTGACCGCGATGGGCTCGCGCATGCTGGCCGACTGGCTGGCCAACCCGCTGACCTCGATCGAGGCCATCGACGAGCGGCTCGACGCCGTGGCCGAAATGGTGGCCCACCCCAAGCTTACCGAAGAGATCCGCGGCCAGCTCAAAGACATTTACGACGTCGAGCGGCTACTGGCCCGCGTGACCACCGGCCGGGCAAGTCCGCGCGACCTCAGTTTTCTCGGCCGCACGCTGCGCGCCCTGCCGACGCTCAAAGCCAAGCTGACCGCCCGCGCGTCGGTGCTTTTGACCCGCTTGGAAGGCGAGCTCGATCTTTGCCCGGAGATTCGCGGCCAGCTCGATGCGGCGCTGGAAGAAGAGTGCCCGCTGGTGAGCCGCGAGGGCGGCTTCATCCGCAGCGGCTTCAGTGCCGAGTTGGATAACTTGCGCGAGTTGGCGGCGGGCGGCAAGCAGTGGATCGCCCGTTACCAGGCCGAGGAGAGCCAGCGGACGGGCATACCAAACCTCAAGGTCGGCTTCAACCAGGTGTTCGGCTATTACCTGGAAATCACGCACACGCACCGCGAAAAGGTGCCAGACACCTATATTCGCAAGCAGACGGTCAAGAACGCCGAACGCTACATCACGCCCGAACTGAAAGAGTACGAAGAAAAGGTCCTGGCCGCCGACGAAAAGGCCAAGGAGCTGGAACACGAGTTGTTTCTGGAACTGCGCGACTTGGTGGCGGCGGGGGCGCGGCGGTTGCGGGGCACGGCGACGGCCCTGGCCCAAATCGACGTGCTTGCCGCGCTGGCCGAGTTGGCCCGCGACCGCGGCTATTGCCGGCCGACGATGGTGGCCGAGCCGGTGCTGCGGATCGCCGATGGCCGCCACCCGGTGCTCGACGTGCGGTTGGCGGCGGGGACGTTCGTGCCCAACGACGTGACGGCCTCGCCCGACGAGGGCCTGATGCTGTTGATTACCGGGCCGAACATGGCCGGCAAGAGCACCTACATCCGGCAAGTGGCGCTCGTCACGCTGATGGCCCAGATGGGCAGCTTCGTGCCGGCCCGCGCGGCGACGCTGGGCGTGGCCGATCGCATCTTTGCCCGTGTCGGCGCCAGCGACGAGCTGGCCCGCGGGCAAAGCACCTTCATGGTCGAGATGACCGAGACGGCCCGCATCCTGAACACGGCCACCGAGCGGAGCCTGGTGATTCTGGACGAAATTGGCCGCGGCACGAGCACCTACGACGGCGTGTCGCTGGCCTGGGCGATTGTGGAGTACCTGCACGACCGCGTGGGCTGCCGCACGCTGTTCGCCACGCACTACCACGAGCTGACCGACCTGGCCACGTCGCTTTCGCGCGTCAAGAACCTGAACGTGGCGGTGCGCGAGTGGCAAGAGGACGTCGTCTTTCTGCACAAGATCGTGGAGGGCGCGGCCGACAAGAGCTACGGCATTCACGTCGCCCGCTTGGCCGGAGTGCCGCGCGACGTGCTGGAGCGGGCCAAGCAAATCCTGGCGCGGCTGGAGCAAGAGCACGTCGATGCCGACGGCCGTCCCAAGCTGGCCCGCAAGCGTCTGCGGGTGGGCGGCGACTTGCAGCTCACGCTCTTCGCGGCACCGGAGAATCCGCTGCTCGGCAAGATTCGCCAGACCGACGTCAACAGCCTCACGCCGCTGGCGGCATTGGCGTTGGTCAAGCAGTGGCAGGATGAGCTTTCGGCCGAAAAAGGCAACGCGCCGGCCATGTGACTCCAGTCGCCTTTCAGGCCGGCATGCCGAGAATAAACACGCATTCCGCGTTTCCGAAACACGGAATCCGTGTTTTTACGTGTTTACGGCACGCGGTAATACGCTCCGCGGCCTCTGCCCACGAGCTTTAACTTCTTCTCTTGACTCAATTTACGGAGCAGGTAACTCGCCTGGTCTTCGTTCGTCCCGCACAAATCCAGTACGTCTTTCCGGGCACCTGGAAGGCGACCTCGTGGGTCGGCAGGTGCCGTCGCAAGGCCGCCTCGCGACCGATGAGCAGCAATCCCGCCACAGTCGGCTGACCGGCGTCGCCGTCGAACGAGACCAGTCCCAACGCACCGTCAAGCTCTTCGTCGGGCAAGCCCATCAGCGACCGATCGCCGCCGTAGCGCTCGACGAACTGTCGCAGCCGCTCGCGCTCCAAGGGATCGAAGTCGCGCGGACCGGCGCCGGCGACGGGCAAGGCCGAGTAATCGAGCCGCCCCAGGTCCGACTGCCGTTGGGCGATCTCATGCGGGTAAAGCGGCACGCACTCCGGCAGCCCGTCGGCCTTCAGGCGGCGGCGTTGCAGCAACCCCTCGGCGGTGGCGACGAGCTGCCGCGATTTCGGCACCGCGATTTTGACGATCCGAGTGCCCTCAATGTCGAGCGCTTCCACGCGGACGCTCAATGGCGGGCTGGTCTGGTTGGCAATCAAGGCGCTCAGACGCGCTGGATTTTGATGCGACGCGTGCAGTCCCGTGACGGTGCCATCGTCTTCGACGCCGACGAAAAGGTCGCCACCCTCGGTGTTGGCCACGCAGACGACGGCCGCCACCAACTCACGATCGGGCAGCCGGCCCCGGTCGCTTTCGAATTCGACCGTCAGGCTTTCGTGTTGGGGAATAAGGCGTGTCATGTTAGCGGCCGAGGCCGATATTTGTCGCCGTGCTCGCTTGATCCTCATGCTCAAGTTGAGTCGCCATTCTCGACAACTTCCAGGCCCAACTGCTGCGCGGCTTCACGCATCGCCTTGAGCGTGGCGTCGTTCGCGTCGAGCGGCTGATCGTCGCGGGCAATGAGGTTGATGTCGATGCCGAGTTGCAGGGTTTTCAAATTCAGCCGGGACGCGGCCGGGCTGATGAGGCAGCGGAATAGGTCTGTCCAGGATTCCAGCGGCACTTGCCCGGCAATGCGTAACGATCGTACCAAGCTGCCGGCCTCCGCCTGCGCAAGGACGCTACCGCCGGACGGCATCGCCGCCGGCGCCATTCCCGCTGTCGTGCCCACTGGCACGGTCGGACCGACAGAGCTTGCACCGACGGGCGACGCGCCGCCTGCGGCGGGCTGCGCCATCGGCTGCTCAACGATCGGCGGAATGATCCAAACTCCATCCTCAGCGCGGTCGAGGGCGACAAACTCGCCGCAACGCTTGGTTTGCAGGTTCTGCGGCGAAGTGCCGCGGCCGATGCCAATCAGGCGGTCGCGGCAGGCTTGCGATAAGCCCTGCGTGACCGCGTCGGCCGTGGCGACGAGAGGCTTGTCGGTATAACGCAAAAACGCCTCCACGGCGTCGCGCACGCGAATGCCGGCCTCCGTCGGCACCATGCCGGCCTTTTGGAGCGTGACCGTGCCGACCTTGCGTAACACCCATTCCTCGTCGTCGGTCACTTGCCGCCACACGGCCTGCAAGTGGTTGGCCGGACTGTTGCCGATTTCCATCATGTTCGATACGGCGACCGTCTTGCCCTCGACACGGGCGACGTGCGGATATGCCCCGCCCAACACTTCCGACACCGTTTCTTTTTGCCGGGCCAGCTTCGTCTTCAGCTCGTCAAGCTGCTCCGGATCGAGCTGGCTGCCGTAGTCGCGTTTGATTGCCTCCAGCGCCGCCGCCTCGCGCAGCTCTTTTCGCAGCCGATTCAGCCCCCGCTGGTTCGGCAGCAGATAGAGCAGCGTGTTGCCATAGATGCGGTCCTTGCTGCCGCACTTTTCGCTCAGCAGTTTGACGCGCTCCGCCGCGCCGTCCCAAAGCTGGCCCTCGTCGCTCCACGCGCAATCCGGCGGCATGATCAACAGCGACAGCACCTTTTGCTCCGGCAAGTCGGGCTGCGGATTGACGATCACCCGCCACGTGGCCGGCTCCATGCGCAGGTTCTTTGTTTCGGCCTGCCACGTTTCGACGATCTCGTTGTCGAAATCGAGCGCGGCGAATTGTCCGCGATACTGAACGAGCAGTTTGGTGAGCGTGGGCTTGGTGCCGAACCAGTAGCGTTTGCCCTGATTGCCCGCGGCCGCATTGTGCAGATAAAACGCCCGATCTTCGAGCGCCAACAGCGCGCCGTCGGTGTAGCCCCAATTCAATTCGGGCCGGCCAACGCACCAGCGGACTTCCTTGCTCGAAAACCCCGCGCGTTCGCCCTGGCCGCCAAACGACCCGAGCAGTACCGTCGCCGCGACGCCCTCGGCCACGCGCTCGTCGGCGTACTCGCCGGCCCGTTCTTCGTCGAGGGCGGCGGCGTTCGCTTTTTCGCCCACCACGTCGGCCGCGACCACGGAATCGTAGGCCGCTCCCCACAGCCGCGTTAGCGCCGCCCGAAGTGCGTCGATCGTCCAGCGCACGTGGCAGGGCTGGATCAACGGCTGGGTCTGGCGGCTCGTTTCGCGGTCGCGCCACAAATCGCCGACGATGTTGGCCAGCATCCGCAGCACCCCGCGCGTGCGTTGAAAATCGTCGTGGCTCCCCCAGCGCAAATAAAAGGCGTCGATCAGCGAGGGATGAAATGGATAGGCCGCGATCATCCGCTCGCGATAGGTCTCTCTCGCCGCTTCGGGCGGCACCTCGTTCTTGTGCGCGCGATAGAGCGTCAGGTACTCGTCCGCCACGCGCGCGTGTACCGCTTCGTCGCCGAGTTTCTCGAACAGCCGCCGCCGCACGACCTGGTTGATCTCGTCGTCGGCCACCGGCTTCATGTCGGCCGACATCCGCCCAAACCGCAGTTCGAGTCGCGGCAAGATCTCTTGTCCTTTTTCGCTGCCCGCGACCTGCATCTGGCTCGCCGGGAGTGTGGCGACGACGGCGGCGCCGGGCACCAGCGCGGTCGCCTCGGTAAGCTGCTGCACGAAGCTGATGGTCTGATCTGCGAGCGTGCCGGCCCCCGCGGCCACGGTCATGGCCCCGACGCAATAGTCGGCCAGCTCGTCGAGCAGTATCAAGCACGGCGCCGCCTTGCGGAGCACCTCGGCAAAGAGGCCCTGTGGCACGGCGCGGGCCTGATCGTTAGGCTCGATCAGCTTATAAAGCTCGACGCCGCCCAACTGCACGGCCAACTCGCCCCACAGCGTACGCGTGTGAACGCCTTCCGGCGTCTGGCGGCCCTGCGTGGCGTCGCACGAATGGTTGGTGAACACCGCCACGTTGCACGGCTTGCCGGGAATGACATTTCCCAGCGCCTGACGCAGCTCGGCGCAGTCAGCCGAGCGAAGCAGCACGTCGGGATGCCTGGCAAGGTGCCAGAGAGCGACCTGCGCGTGGGTTTTGCCACCGCCGAAGGCGGTTTGCAGGCTGATGATGCGGTCGCCCGCATCGCTGGCGCCCGATAGCGCCCTCCCGACCTTGGTCAGAACTCGCTTCAGCCCCGCGGTCAAAAACGTCTTGGCGAAGAACTGTTCGGGGTCGAGATAGGTGCTGGGCGCGTCGTTTTGTCGGACGGCCCAGATATTGGCGGCGAACACCGCTTCATCGAGCCGCCCCTCGCGAATATCGCTATGCGGCAAGGCGATCGTGTGCCAGGGTGGAAGCATGGGCGAAACTCGCGCGAAGGGGACTTGTCCAAGGGGCTGCGTCAGGCAGCCATAGGTGGAAGCTCATTGTAGAAGGCGAACGGCGAAACGCCAGCCGTTATACGGGCCACGCGTTACGCAACTGCGGCAGTCGGCTGGCGTCGCAACACGGACTGCTGCCTGTTATACTCGCCGCAAACGCAGGTGGCGGGTGTCATCAATGGACGAGGCAAAGTCCGAATATATCGAGCAGCTAGAAGCGCTGGGCTTCTATGCCGACGGGCACCCCACGGAGGGCGTCCTTGGCGGCGAACTGCTGCGCAACGCGCGGAAGGCGGCGAGCGACGCCGGGCATATCGACCGCTCCTTCAAGTACAGCGCCGTCCTCAATCCTGACAAGCTTGGCGTCACCGACGTCTACGAACTCGACGACTCACCTTGCATCTACTTCAAATCGTTCGGGAGCGATCCATCGCCCGACCAACTGGCCGGCTGGCATAAGGCTGCCTGGAACCACGGCCTGGGCCGAATGCTCTGGATCTGCACGCCGACCGAGATCCGGGTTTTCAACGCCTTCGCTCCGCCGCCCGAAAGCCCCGAAGGCCTCAGTTCGCCTGAGCTGCTGCTCTTTAAGGGGCTGGCGAAACGGCTCGATACAATCAAGGCGAAGCGACTGACTCGCCAGCAGATCGAATCGGGCGAATTCTGGTTTGGCCCGCTGGGCAGAAGGATCGACCGCAAGAACCGCGTCGATGAGCAACTTGTCGCCGATTTGTCGAACGCGGCGGTCAAGCTGGGCGAGCGAGGGCTGAAGGGCGTCGAGGCCCACCGCCTGCTGCTGCGGACGATCTTCATTGCCTATCTCGAGGCGAAAGGAATCCTGCCCAAAGAGCTGTTCGATGGTTTGAACGCCGAAACATTTGAGCGAGTCCTATCGAGTGTGGCCAAGACCCGGAAGTTCTTCGCTCGGATGGCCGACACGTTCAATGGTGATCTGTTTCCGCCGCCTCCGCGCGACGCCGCACTCGTCGATCAGTTGACGGAAGAGCGGCTGGAAATCGCGCAGTGCATCCTGGCCGGCACGGAAGTGGCATCGGGTCAAACAAGCCTCCCCTTCTGGCGATACGATTTCAGCGTTATCCCGATTGAGGTCATCAGCTCGATCTATGAGCGGTTCATTCACACGGCAAAGCAGGATGAAGCGATCAAGGCGGGCACGCACTACACGCCGGTCAATCTAGTCGACTTCGTTCTGACGCAGGTTTTCGACGACGGCCTGTTCGACGACAAGTTGCGCGCCGACGCCAAGGTCTTGGACTTGGCTTGCGGTTCCGGCGTTTTCCTGGTCGAGGCACTGCGCAGGCTGATCGCCAGGAGGCTCGCGGGGGGCGAGAAGTTCACTCGCGACCTTGTCCGCGATGCCCTGTACAACCAGGTCTATGGAATCGACATCGAGCCGACGGCAATCGAAATCGCTGCCTTTAGCCTCTGCCTTACCGCATTCGAGCTCGACCCGACACCGAATTCCCGTTACCAGCTTAAGTTCAAAGAACAGCTCAGCGGCCGTAATCTCTTCGCGGCTGACGCCTTCGACGTTGAGGCGCCGTTCAACAGCGCGCCCGCCTTCCGCGACAAGCGGTTCGATGTTGTCGTGGGCAACCCGCCCTGGACGCGCCCTAAAGGCAGCTTGTCCATAAGCCCGAGTGGTCAACAGCGCTACTTAGAATACTGCCGATCGAAGGAGCCGGAACCGATTCCACTGCCTTTCCGCGATCCTCCCGAGCAGGCGTTTGTATGGCGGTCACGAGATTTCGCACGGCCGACGGCTCGCATCGGCGTGGTCCTCGAAGGCAAGCGTTTTTTCAGCCAAGAGACGCAGTCGCTTGTCGCCAAGAAAGCGCTTCTGAGCCAATTCGAGCCCAAGCTCTTCGTTAATTTCGCCGGCCTTCATGACCAAAAACTGTTCCCCGCAACGAAGCAACCGGCAATTGTTCTTATTGCCGCAAATCGAGTCGCCGCAGAAGGCGCCGCTTTTCCGTTCGCGTCCGTCGAATTTTCTCGCACCTTCCGCAAGCACGGCATCCTGCAAATCGGCACCGAGCACGTCCACAGGATGTCCGTTTCGATTGCCGCGTCAAGTCCCTACGCATTGAAGGTCGCCACGTGGGGATCGGCGCGCGACAGGGCGCTCATTGAGCGCCTGATGAAGGAGCACAATTCGCTTGAGAAGCTGCTGGCGGAGCGCGGCATTGAGATGCACCAGGGCTACATTGAGGGAAATCGCGAACTTCCCGTCCCGCCCGAACTGCATGGCCTTCCGTGCCTTACCGGCGGTGGAATGCCACCATTCGAACTCGCCCTTGACGGACTCCCGCCCTTCACGGAGAAGTTTCTCGAAAGGCCGCGCGATGCAGCGACGTATCGCGGGCCGCTGCTCCTTTGCGCAAGCGGCCTCCGAGGCAACAGGATCATCGCAGCTTACTGCGATGACGACGTTGTTTACTCGCGTTCGCAGCACGGTGCGTCTTTTGCCAAAGGCGATCGCTCCCTCGCCTTTTATCTTAATGCCATAATCAACTCCGCACTTGGCACCTATATGACGTTTCTTACCTCTACGCATTGGGGGGTCGAGAAGCAGGAACTTCTTCCGAATGACGCGCTCCGGCTGCCGGTCCCCAGCCCTGAGACCGCCGACCGTGAGATTATTGAGCAGCTACTGAGCGTCGAGCGCGTCCTTCGCAAGGCGGCTCGAGCAGGGCGTTATGACGAGGCGCACTTGGTCCAACTGGACCAACTGGTCTTCGCCCTTTACGACCTCGATCCCCACGAGCGCGTGATCGTCGAGGATATGGTTGACACCACGATCGATTTCCAGCGCAATCACGAAAAATCGCACACCATGCAGCCTGCATCGCTTGCCGATCGCGAAGCATACGCAGAGCACTTCATGGCGGTCATCCAACCGTTTTTCGAAACGCTGAAAAAACGGCGCATCATCGCTGATGTGATTGATGTAGATGCGCCGCTGAGGGTTGTTCGCTTCCAGATTGTGCCCTGGTCGCGAAATGAACGACCAGCCCTACTCGTGCGAAGCGCGCCAGAGTTCCAAAGCGTGCTTGACGAAATCGCGAACAGCCTCGACGAGCCTCTGACTTTCGACATCAGCACTCGTCGTTATCTCCGCGTTTACGCCGACGACATCGTCTACGTCATCAAGCCCTCGCAACGGCGGTTTTGGACGCGGTCGGCCGGATTGGCCGATGGAGACAGGGTCATGAAGGATTTTCTGGAACAAGGGGCCAGATGAACGACTTTAGAACACACTCTCGGGCCGGCCGAATCCGGCCCTCGAAAGCGCCGCCGGTTACCGAAGATGTCGTTGCGACGGTGTTGGATATCATCGTCGCCGCGTGGCCGCGAGTTTGCGCCACGGGCATCTCGCGAATGACTTCGGAGGACGCAATCACTGACAAGCTTCGGTGGGCAATGGTTGCTGAGAAGCGCCGGCGGAAACCGCCGCCACCGGTGCGGTTCGAGCGAGAAACGCAACGCGACGACCCAGAGGGCGCGTTCGCGACCGGACTAGTCGACATCTTCGTTACCTACAGCAACGACGAGACCGTCTATCTCGCCATCGAGTGCAAGAAGGTCAACGACCGTCATGAGACGCCCGCAAGAAAATACATCGAAGAGGGCGTCTGCCGCTTCAGCACCGAAAAGTACTCGCCGAACCATCCGTTTGGCGCGATGGTCGGCTACGTGACCGACGGAACTCCCGAATCAACGGCCAAATTCCTGGGCGATAAGATCATTGCCTTCGACAGCTCCGCAACCGGGCTCGTCGCCAAGTGGGGCTGGCGGGCAGAGACGCGGTTCGGCGCGATCCCCAATCTTCACTCGACCCAGCACAGGCAGCACAAGACGAAAAACACCATCCTGTTGGTCCACTTGTATTTGGCGTTTTCGGGTAACAAGGCTTCCTCGGCTGGCACGCCAGCGCATTCCGGTTAAACTACTTTCGGCGTGACCGAACCGTGCCTTACGCGCGGGCCAGGGAAACCTGGCATCGGCCACGCTTTTGCAACTATGGACGTTGCTGGCGGTGCTACTGGTGCCTTGTCAACTCTGCTTGGATTCCGCCGCCGAGGGCAAATGCCTCTGAAACCGCCGCGTCCCAGATCGGGCATGAGGCCAGAAGGTGCTTAACGCACCAGGCGAACAGAGACCGAAGGAACGCACAGCAATCGTGCCTTGACAAAACATAGGCGACATCGAGCTTCTGCACAATTGACGCCCCATCTTGACGCTCTTTGAATATCGTGCCGGCCGCACGCGCCGCTCTCTCCAATTCGTGTTTTGGATGCGGGATGTCCTCCACGTCGCCGGCATGGTCTGACGGCAAAACCGCTGTCCCAAGGGCGGCATTAACCGCCTCGTAGTTCGCAAAATAATATGCCTCCAGCATATTCGCGAAGAAGTGGACCGACGCGCGAGACCGCTCTTCCGGTCGCAGCATCGTGTCAATTGCCGTCCGGTAACGCTCCCAGATGGCCTGGAGCTCGCCGCGCCGGTCGCGCTCAACATCGTCGAGCACGATGAGAAAACGGCACGGCTGGTTTTTCAAAAAACCGCGAGCTGTCAAGCCCAACTCGACCGCGTCCTTGTCGGGGATCAGGGAACCGCGGCCAACCATTCTGAGACGCTTTTTTTCGCCAATCACGCCGCGCTGGTCGATCTTGCGCAGCACTTCGAAGCTGCAGCCGGCACACGCCGCCAGGGCCGAGAAGAGCGACGGCAAAAACTCCCGCTCGCCCTTGCCGGTCACGATCAGCCCGAAGCAACAGTGGTTGCACGGCGGGGCGTCGAAAGCACCCCTGGGTACCTCGCTCATGATGTCTGGGCCACCTCAGCCTGAGGAGCGACAGCCTCTGCCATGTAGAGCGAGCCCAGAGCATATTGATCGAGCAGGTCGCGCAGCTCGGCCTTGTGGGCTAGACGAACAACCTGGGTCTCGCGGGCGTCGCCCATTTCGAAAACCAGCGCGGATTCCACCGGAAACTGGCTCATGAGCACCGGGGAATGTGTCGCCATGAACACCTGTCGGTTCCAGTTCGTCGCCGCTTCCTGAACCGCCTCGCCGAATACGGCGAGCGCATGAGGGTGCAACGACGCCTCGGGCTCGTCAAAAATAATCACCGAGCCGCGGTTTTGCTGGTCGCCAAACAGAGCCGTCAGCAAACCAAGCAACTGAATATGGCCATCGGATACGCCGGATGCCTGAATCGGATTTCGCCGTCCTTCCTCAATAAAGCTCGCATAAACGCGGTCCGGCCCGAGTGGCTCAATCACGAGGTCGCGGAACGCTCTCGGAAACGCCTTCCGCATGAAGGCGATGATTTGATCGTACCGCTGGTCAAGTGCTCGTCTCCCCTGAAGATTGCGCAAGGCCGACCAAAGGTTCTGCCAACGGTCCCAAAGAAATGTGTGCTGGCTCGATTCGGCGCCGAACTTCCGAAGCTGGTAAAAATTCGGGGCCCGCGAGTGATAATAATGAATCGCGTGTAAAAGGTCGTCGAGGTCGCTGGTTTCGGGTCCGGGTTGGCAAAACAGCAGATAGTTCGAAAGTGCCAGTTTTTGCGGGTCGCGGAGTTTACCGATCGACATCGTTTGCCCAAGCTGCTCATGATAAAAAACAGCTTCCGCACTCCCTACCTTGCGATCCACGAGATCCAAACCGCGCACCGTAGAGACCAATTTCTCGCCGACGAATGGCTCGATTCGGCCCGCGGAGAAGCCAAAAGAGACGGTGTACCGGACTGCCGCGGTTTCCAGCGTGATTTCCATGCGGTCGTCCTCGCCGCAACCGTCCCAGAGCACACCGATTCCGTGGTGCCGGTCTGATGCCGCCTGCTCGGTGCCGCGGATGGCACAGTCGCGCAAGAACCAGAGCGCATCGAGAAACGTCGTCTTGCCGACCCCGTTCGGGCCGAACAGCACATTAATCGGGACGCACGCCACGGAAACGTCGCGGATGCACCGATAGTTCTTGGCCCTGATGGTTTTGAGTGTTGCTTTCATGACTCTTATTCTAGCGGTTCGACAACCTGCCGTCTTTTACTCTCCCCGCCAACCGCGCTCAAGCGGGCCGCTCGAGCTGGTCGTTTGGGCTGTCGCTACGGCTCGTCAAACAAGGTTCGCTCGGCCTTCGGAGCCAGCGCCGCTTCGCGGAGTTTGATTTCGGTGCGCAGGGTGGGACGCTCGGCGAGCAGCGCGCTGGCGAGACGCCAGTCGTCGGTGTCGCGAGGCAGGACTTCGAATAGCGCCTGGGCCAGCCGCCAAAAGCCGGCGTGCTCGGCGAGGTCGTGAGTGTGGAGATATTGGACGAGGGCGGCGCGGTCGCCACGCTGCCAGTAGAGCATGGCGCGATGGAGTTGGTCGATGAGGGGCGATTCTTCGTCTTCGCCCAGGTGCGGGCGGTCGAGACGGTCGGCGAGGAGGGCCAAGCGGCAGGTGGGGCCGTCGACCATGAACAGGCCGCGGCCGCGGGCCACCTCGAGCGCCTCTTCGGCGTCGCCGCCGACTTGCACGACCAATCGCATGTCGTCGAACGCCTGCTCGGTCACGCCGTAGAGGTTGGCCCAGACGAAATAGAGCCGCGACAGGCGGTCGCCCGTGAATTCGCCCGCGATCCCCTTGAGGGCCGCCTCGCGGACAAGCTGCAACAGTTCGGGCACGGTCACGGGCGTCCCGTCGGCGCGTTCGACGCGCTGGTGCTTGCCGAACTCGCCCACGGCCGGGCCATAGCAGGCCACAATCAGGTCGGCGCCCCGGAAGCCGTAGTCCCAGAACCGCTTGACGCTCTCCTTTACCACCCGCTCGATCTGGCGCCGCACGTCCTGAAACGACGCCGGCGGCGCCGCCACCCGCGGCCGGCAGACCACCGTGATCGACGATTCCAACGCCGAGCTGTCCAAACCCCGAGCGCGGTTCTTCAATTCCATATCGAGCGCGAGTGTCGCGGTGATGTTCAGGCCAGCTTCAAATAATGCGTTGACGAGCGCCGTCCATGCTTTCGTCGTTTGGTGCGCGAAGATCACCGTGACCACGCCATTGTCTTTGCAGACCCGCCGTGCTTGGGTGAAGCACCCAGCCAATTTTCGCGTAAAGTGCTCGTCCGCTTTTTCGGCATCGCCCCCGTGCCGGTGGTTCATTGCCGTCGCTTCTTCGTCCTTTGGCGTTTGGGGCGTTGCAAAAGCTTCGGGAACAATGTCGTGCAGGGCGCGCTTGAGCCAGACATAGAACATGTCCGACAAATCCGCGTAGGCATACATGTTGAAGTAGGGCGGATCGGTGACCACATTGTCGATGCTCGCACTTGGAAGCGCCAATCCGGCGCTATCTCCCAAGGTCACGCGACATCCAGCGTCTGAGAATCCGACCGCCAATTGCTCGTGGAATATGACGCGCCGGATCCAATCAAGCTGCGATAAGCCGCCGCCGCTAGCGTCATTAAACGGATTCACTTCAGCATAATCCCAAAGCATGGAGAGCTTTGCCATATCAAAGGGCTGCTCAAACTTCTCTCCCGAGTAGTGCCAGCGAGTGAATGAAGTCATGCGGACAATCATTCTGTCGACCCACATCGCCAGGTAGCACGCGACCGCTTGCCAATAAGAGTCAACACCGTCACCGAGGGATTGAGAGAAAATCTCGTGAAGAGAGTCGTTCAGCGTCTGGATCGCGACAACTTGTCGCGGGTTGAACAAATCGCCCCATCGCATAAAGCCGTACAAATGTACGCGAATTCCGGTTGAGTTTGAGACGTCATCTTCGTCGACACCTCGCTGCGTGATCTCAGGCAAGATCGGCTCCGCGGGTCGTTCAACGCTCGCTGCGAGCTCGGCCGCTTGTTTGGCCGCAGCGAAATCAACGGCTTCCGGGGCGCGGTAGTCTTTGCCGTTGGGCGCATCGGTAATCACGGCTACCAGCCGCTCGCCGAGCTTCTTGTCTTTGCCGGCCTGGCGCAAATCGGCCACGGGCGTCGGCTGTTCGCAGATCGGACAGCGGCAGTTGCCCCGAGTCAGCATTGTGCCTTGCGTGCGTGTAATCGCCTCCCCTTTGGCGATGCCGAACTTCACTTCTTTGCCGTTGACCTTAATGGTCAGGGCGACCTTCTTTGCATCCTTGTTGCAAATCAGCAGGCTGCTCAAGAGCGGAATCTCCGCGCGGCACGAAGTATTCGAGCAGGGCGCGGTGCGCGCCCAGAGATAGCCGACCACCGGCAGGTTGTCGGAGCCGACCGGGTAAAGGTGGCCGATCTTTTCTTTGGCGCGTCGCAGAATCTCCTGCGCGTAATGCTCGACGTCGTAAGCCAGCACGTTGGGCACTTCGACCTCGGCCAGCGAACCGGCCGGCTGGCGCATGCCCGGCTTGCCGTACTTTTGCGGAAACTCGCAGGTGGCCCGCAGAATCAGATAGGCCACCGGGTTATAGTCGTTGGCGATCGGCTGGGCGCCGATGCGGCCCGCTTCGAGCGGTATCGCGCCCCCGCCGGCGAACGGATCGAGCACCGTCGGCACTGCGCCGCCGTTGGCGACGCGCACCAGCTCACGGGCGATCCAGAGCACTTTGCGGCCGACCTCGTTGGGCATTTCACGGCTGCCGACCTTGATCGTGGGGCCGCTCGTTTCCCATTTCACCAGCGAACGGTCGTCGAGCAGGCGCTCGGGCTTCGGCTCGCTGGTGCTTTGCCCGGCGTCGAACGCCAGCCATTCGGGCGACCACTTGGCGACGAACATCATCAGCCGGTTGCGCAAGGTATCGGGCTGGCCGGCGTAGGGGCGATAAGGGTCGGGGTCGAGGTGCGTCTGCCGCCCGCGGCGATACGATTTGAGCACGTCCGCTACGTCGCTCTTCAAGTGTCGCTCGACCGCCGCGCGGAAGTCGGCCGGGCAATCGGGATGATCGGGGTCGAACACCAGCGAGCCGAACACGACCGCCCGCGACGCGGCCAGCGGCCGCCGCGCGAACCACAGGTGCAAGGTGGAGATATGCCCGTGGCGCAGCGACTTGTCGCGCACGCTTTCGGCCGAGATTTCACGGATGGGCAGGGCGACTTCAATCAGGCGGGGGGCAGTCATGCTCGTCTCCGTGCTGCCGCCAGTCCGCCTCGGTGACGAAGTATTGGACCTGCCGGTAAAGCATAGCCGGGTGAAGCCGCGACATGGGATCGCGGATGATCCGCAGCCGCGGCCGTAACGTAGCAGGCACCGCGCACCCGCGCGCGGGTGGCGTGCCGTCGCCTTGAGCCGATTCTCGTTCACTGCCGCAGAACGTCACAATGTAGAGATAGGCCCGGTCGCCGAGCTGCTCGAGCTTGTCGCGTTCGGGGGCGGTGAGCACGACGCCGCCCGAAGCGGCCCGGCCCTTGACCTCGATGAACCGCCGCTCGCCGTCGGGGCCTTCGCTGCGAATGTCGTAATGCTCGCCGTCGGCAGAGATGTCGATTGGATTCCAGCCGCGTGAGCGCTCGTAACGCATCACCACCTGCATCGCGATCCGCTCGATCTCGTCGTCGCGGCGCATCGGCAAACCGCCGCCGGCCGCCGGTTCTTCGGGCGGCGCCCCTTCGCCCAATGCGTCATCGAGCACGGCCACCGGCGCGGGCAGCACCAGGGCCGAGGTGATGACTTCCGGCAGGTTGGCGGTCAGCCGCAGCATCAGCTCCAGCTCTTCCAAGCGGCGCGTCTTGCGGGCCTTGAGGTCGTTGAGCCGGCGTTCGAGCTTTTCGCGTTCGTCGGCGTCGTCGTTGCCGAAGAGCGAGGCCCGCTGTAATTCTTCGAGCTTGAGCGACTGCTCGGTGATCAGCTCAGTGAAGGTGGTTTCCAGATAATGTCTGCGCAGCTCGCATTCGGCACGGCGATGCTCGCTGACGCGCCGCATCTGGTGTTCGGTGAGATTGGTGTACGACCAGAGCTGCACTTCGTCGGTGGGAAAATCGGGAACGGCGAGCGTGGGGGCGAGGGAGGATGCGTCGGAGTTGGGTTGAGTGACGTCTTGCGCGGAGGAGGGCCCCTCGGTGGTAGGCGACGGCACACTGAGTGTGCTTGCTACTTTGGGGGCTGCGACTATTTCAGTGAAGTTCAACACCGTGGCGGGCGAGACCGCACGCAGGCCGTGATGGTCGGCCAGCACGACGCTGAATTGCTGATGTGCCAGCCGTTTGCGCGCTTCCTGCCGTCCGTCTTCAACCGCGGAGCGCACCAGCCAGAGCCGCTGCGGCACGGCGATGTTCGGATCGCAAAGCGTGGCCCCTTTGGCAAAACTCTCGCGCGCCTCGTGGATGGCCCACTCGGTCACGGCGTCGAACAGCGGATGTCCGGAACCGAGCAGCCGCGTGTATTCGGGCACGCGCTGCGGGCTGGCGACCGAGACGAGCTGCTTGTCGAACACAAAGGGATTCTCGTACTTATCTGCGATGTGCAGTCGGAGGCGGCGAGCAACCTCCATCACTTTCGACGGCAGCGGGCCGACGTGATAGACGGGATAATGGTCGTCGGGCCGGACCGTGCCGCCGGCCGCGCGCCAGGCGTTGATGAAAAAGTTCCGCATAAACAGCGGCTGCAAGCGGCGCTCATCGGAAGCGTCGCGCAACTGCCGGGCGTCGGCCAAATCCAACCTGGAGGCGAGCGACTGTTTCTTCTGCAAGGCCACGAGCTCGTCGGCCTTTTGCTCCAGCTTGGGATCGGCGATCATGCGGCCGGCTTCCTTGGCGACTTCCTTCGCCTGGTCGGCATCCTCCGCGTCGATGGAGCGCTCGATCATGGTGACGAGCGGCACGTCTTCCAGCAGGTCGTCGACCACGTCGTAGACGCGGTCGTCGCCGAGCTGCTCGCGCATCACGTCGAGCTTTTTCAATATCTTTTCGAGGACAGCGCCCTCGCGCGTATTCGAGGCGACGAGATTGAACACCCAGACGTCGTCGGCCTGGCCGTAGCGGTGGATGCGGCCCATCCGCTGTTCCAGCCGGTTAGGGTTCCAGGGAATGTCCCAATTGATCAGGTAGTGGCAGAATTGCAGGTTGATGCCTTCGCCGGCCGCGTCGGTGGCCAGCATGATCTTTTTCGAGGTGCGGAACTCTCGCTGGGCCTCCTTGCGCGCGTCGGCGTCCATCTTGCCGTGGATTGTGGCCACCGTATAGCCGCGATGCGTGAGCCGCTGACACAGGTTATCCATCGTGTCTTTGTGCTCGGTGAAGATCACCAACTTTTCGTCTTCGCGCCGGATGACGTCGGACGAATCGAGCACCTTGCGCAGCTCGGTGAACTTTGCCTCGTTGAACTGCGCCTTGTTCAACCCTTCGGCGACGCGCAGCAGATCCGAGACCTCGTTCCGCTCGTCTTCGACCGCTTCAGGGTCGTCGCTCAGTACCTGGCGAAAAATCTTCTTGTCGACCGCTTCGCGTTCAGCTTCATCGAGCTCTTCATAGTCGGCATAGGCGCGGGGGACGTCTTCGGTGTCGCCCTTCAAAAGACGTTTGACCTCGGCGGGACTGCGGCGCGGGTCGCGCAACAGCCGCAATACCTCGTCGAGAGCGGCCAGGCGAGTGCGGAGCGTGCAGGTGATGGCGTAGATCGACGAGGCCAGGCGGCGCTGCATGACCATCACCGTCAATTCGACGTTGCGGTTCTTCTTGGCGCGGGCCTCCTTGCGCCGCGAGCGAACGTATTTCGTCACGGCGTTGTACAGATCGAGCTCTTCGGGCGTCAGCTCATAGCCGAGCGTCTTCGTGTACCGCGGCTTGAACAGCGGCTGCTCCGACCAATCGAGCATTTCCTCTTTCAAGCGGCGAAGGAAGAAGCGGTTGCGGGCCTTGGCGATGGCCGCCTCGCCCTCGAAGGCCTCGCCCTTTTCGTTGAACAGCCGTTTGCCGATCCGCTCGTTGACCAACTCGTCGGCCTGGAACAGGTCTTCGTCGAGCAGCATCAGCAGTCGGCGGAAGGTGTCTTTGCGGCCGCGATGCGGCGTGGCCGTGAGAAACAGCAAATGATCGGTCCGCGGGGCGAGCTGCTCGATCGCCTGGTAGCGGTCGCTTCGCTCGACCTTCGCACCGTATTCATAAGCCGAAAGCTTGTGGGCCTCATCGACGATGATCATGTCCCATTGCGCTTCGCGCGCCGCGTTGAGGCAGCCTTCATGACGGGCAATGAAATCAATCGACGTGATGAACAATCCTTCGTCGGAGCGCGCGAACTGGGCCGGCTCGGCCTCGAAGCTGTGGCGGTTAATGCGTCGGAAGTTGAGACCGAATTTTTCGGCCATTTCGTCGTACCACTGCCGCGTCAAACCGCCGGGCACGACGATCAGCACCTTATTGACCGTGCCGCGGAAGAGCAGCTCTTTGAGCAACAGCCCCGCCATGATCGTCTTGCCGGCCCCCGTGTCGTCCGCGAGCAAAAAGCGGATTCGCGGCAGCGGCAGCAGGTAGCGATAAACGGCTTCGACCTGGTGCGGCAGCACATCGACGGCCGACGAGTTGACGGCGAAAAGCGGATCGAACTGATAGGCGGTCTGGATGCGGTTGGCTTCGACGCCCAGCAGAAATGTTTTTGCGTCGCCGTCGTAGGTGAACGACGCACCGCGAATGCGCGTCAGGCGAGAGATCTCTTCGGACGAAAGCGGCCGGCGGATCAGGCGGCGGGAGGTGACGCCGATACCCTCGACGAGCATCTTGGGGCCGAAGCTGGTGATATTGCGCAATTCAACATGCTCGTCGGGTTCCAATCCGGCGACGACATCACCCGGCGCGAACGATACGGTAGACATGGCCCTCACTGCCGCTGACAGCCCTGGTGTACTGGCCCTCGGCTGCTGGCCGGCTGGAACGATCAACCGGCGACGTTCCCGAACGTAGCCACGGTGCCGCCATTAGGGTATCGGGTGGGCAGGCGAATGTACAGCCGCCGCGGCAGGCGCACGGCCGGCACAGGGAAGAATTGCGGTTCGTGGTCCGTTGCCTGTGGCTGCGTCGGGATCCGGCCCGTCGGGAACTTTCCGGCGGTTGGCGGCGTCTAAAGGTTGGCGGCACGGCACAGCGGCTGGGCGTGATGGCCCGCGCGGCGCGCATCTTCCTCGTGTTTGCCGCGCAGCGGCCCGAAGACCGCGCCATGCCCGTGCAGTTAAGAGACAACCTCGGCAACCGCCTGGTGATGCGCGTCGAAAGTCCCGGCACGTCGATGATCGCTTTGGGCGAAGAAGGCGCCGAGCGGCTCCTCGGCCGCGGCCACCTCGCCGCGCGGCTGCAAGGCGAAGATCGAATCATTTATGCCCAGGTGCCGATCCTGTCGCCCGATCAAATGGCGCTCACTGTGGCCGCGATCCGGCAGTCGACGCGCCGCACGTGACGCGGTGCTAGTGCCTTGACCGGCAGCCCCGCATCTCATTCGCTCCCGGCGCGCCGGGACACAAGGCGGATGCAATCCGCGCAATCGTCCGGGCCAGGATCGGCTTGCGAGAAATGGCGTTTTCCGGCCGGTGCGAATACTACACCTGGCAAAGCCCGCGGGGCGACCTCTACGTCGTGTCGCTGGCGCTGAAGAACCGCACGGGCAAGGCGGCGCCGAGCTACGAATGGTGGAAGACCTTGGCGCAGGTGGTGGCCGGCCGCGCGTCGAGCGAAGATGTCGCGCTCGATATCCTTTGCAGCGAGTTGTCGAGCGTCGAAGGTATGCGGCGCACTTGCCTGGCGTGCGGCGCCGTCGATTTTGTCGACGGCCTCCCGCGTGCCGCGCTCGACAACTCAGAGTCCTGGTTCATGTGCGAATGCTCCGCGATCGTCGGCTCCTGAAACCGGTTGCTCGTAGAAGACCAGCCCTAGCAACTGGCCGGGGTTGGTCAAATCGACGGTGACGCGGAGCGGTTCGGGAGGGAGAGGGTTGTCAATCGTAGCAGGCACACTCCGTTGTGCCGTTGCCTTCGAGCGCAAGACGTTAATCCACGAGCCGGTCGTTGCTGCTGCTCGGTGTGCCGCCAAAACCGCGAGAGCGAAGTCGACGAGCACGCGGCAACGGCACGGCGGAGCGTGCCTGCTACTTTGGCAACGGCACGGCGGAGTGTGCCTGCTACTTTGGCGACGGCACAGCGGAGTGTGCCTGCTACTTTCTACGCGAGGCATCGCTGCCTCCTTTTGATGTGGCCGCACCGCCCGCTCGGCGGCGCTTGCCGTGTATTTAACCGATCGCCCGGCGATTGCAAGCAAGTTGCGGTCAGGTTTTTTCATGGGGACGTTCAAGGGTTCAGGGTTCAGGGTTCAGGGTTCAGGGTTCAGGGTTCAGGGTTCAGGGTTCAGGACGGGCTGACATCACGACGGAGCGTGATGGCGACTGACCACGGACCACGGACAACGGACCACCTTCCTCGCTCACGCTTCGGGTTATTGTCGCCCTCACGTCATTGCCGGCCTTGCTTTCCGGCGGCCAGCGGCGGAAAATCATGTTGTCGCGATTCAATGCGGCCCCTGAGTTGAGGCATTTGCGGAGGTTCCATCTATGACCGCCATTGTTGAAGGCGTTTACAAGCAGGGGAAAGTCGAGCTCCTGCAGGCCCCGGCTGGTTTGCCGGAAGGCCGGGTGCGGGTCATCCTGATTGCCGAGGCGGACCGGCCCAAGCCCCCGCCGCGGATGATGACCTTCGGCATGTTCCCCGGCGATACCTCCACGCTGGAAGACTTCACGGAAGCCGAATGGCAGGGCGAGGAGAAGTGGGGCGACGCCGATGGGCAATGAGTATGCCCTCGATGCGCACACGTTGATCTGGTTTATCGGCGGCAATGCCCGACTGGGCAGTAACGCCCGCGCGGCCCTGCAGGATCCCGGCAGTCGATTGTATCTGCCGGTGATTGCCCTGGCGGAGGCTTGCTGGGCGGTGGCTCGCGGCAAGACCAGTATTCCATCGCTGGCCGCGCTATTGGCCGCCGTTGATGCCGACTCGCGGACCGTGGTCGTGCCGCTGGATCGTGCCATTCTGGACCGGTCGCTCACGTTGTCAGCGATCGGCGAGATGCATGACCGGCTGATCGCTGCCGCTACCTTGCACCTGGCAGGCGTGTCGTCAATCGTGCCTCTTTTGACTTGCGACCCCGACATCGCATCCTCCGGACTCGTCACCGTTGTTTGGTGACCCCTCATCCCTGAGCCCTTCGGCGTTCGTTGAGCAACCGACAAGCGTTCAGAACGACGAGCGGTTGCGGTGTATCTGTGCGTACCGTAGCCATCACGCTCCGCCGTGATGAAAGCCGGCAATCGGAACCCAACCCTCAGGCCTTCCTCGACACCCGACGTCGCTTGCCGTCGGCGGCGCTATACTTCTCGGCCAGCGCGGCCACCTCGGCGGCGATCTCGGCGCGGAGCTCGGCCGGCTCCAATACTTCGGCCGACGAGCCGAAGCTGAGGATGAACGAACGGGCTTCCACCGTGCTGGAAAGCGTCCACTCCGCGATCGCGCCGCCGTCGCGCTGGCGGCTCACACGCTGGCTGGCGTGCATCCGCTTTTCCTGGATGTACCGCGCGGCCGAGGGGGCAAAGCGCACCCGCACCCGCACCGCCTGCTGGCCGTGATAAACGCCCAGCGAGCCGGCCAGGTGCCGCTCGAGGTCGAAGGCGGCGGGACGCTGAAAAGGAAACTTCGTCCGCTCGACCGTTTCGATGCGGTCGACTTTCCGGTGCCGCACCTCGTCGTGCTGCAAAATCAGCCACTGCCGCAAGAGCGGCGAGTGGTCGGCCGGCGTTCGACCCGCTTGTGGACCTTGAGTCATATCAAGCCCATTCTAGCGTCGTTCCGCTGAACCCTCTACCGAATGCCGCTTGGTCGCTTGGTCTGCGGCGGATCCGACTTTCCGGCGGTTCGTGGGGTCTAACGGTCAGTGGGTGGTGGCTGGCGACCCTGCCGGAATTTTTCCGCGGTGCGTGGATTCTTTGGCGTTCGCCAAGCGTATTGCTGGTAGCCGGGGAGAAAAGAGAGAGTGGTTAGCAGTTAGCGGTTGGTGGTTGGTGGTTGGCGGCTGGCAGAGTGTCAGCCGTGCCTAAGAATTGAGCAGTGGCGCCACGCGGCCGCCGGTGCCGATCGGCTTGCGCAAATTTGCGCCAGCCGATGAAACACGGCGTTTTTGCCTAATTGTTCAACCTGACAGAGGTTTTTTGGCGGCTGCTCAAATGATGTGCATAGTGGTCATCCGACTGCCTGTTCTTTGAGCAATTCTTTTGTCCGTGCGGCGGAACAGTGTCGCCGGCGTTCGTCGAGTTGCAGCGAGAAGTCGAAAGAATTCGGTCCCAAGCCAACAGCGCGGTAGAACACAGGGAGCCACGCAGGCGGGGACGCCTGCAACGGATCCAACCCAAGCCAAACGCGAGATAGAACACAGGAATGTTTGAGTGACGCCGGCTGTTCGGCCGAACCCCCCGCGCACGGTGTGTATAAATTTACACACACCGGCGAAACACGAGGTTTTTTGCCTGTCATGCGGTGTGAGTCGAAAAAAATTCGGTCCCAAGCCAACGGCGCGGTAGAACACCGGGAGCCACGCAGGCGGACGAATGCAACCGATCCGACAATACGACGCGCCCAACAACCGCTTCCGGCAGCGGGCCGCCACTGCCAGACCCGCTTGCGGAGCAAGCGGGCTACGTCGCCCGCTCGCTCCGCGAGCGGATCGGCGGTCGCGAAGCGGCGGCCCGCTACGACTGAGGATCCGCAAAGTGCCCGACGGTAGGCGGTAGACGGGGATTGAAGAGCGGCGAACGCCGCCAGAATGCCCAATCCAAAATCCAAAATCGGCAATCCAAAATTGACCACCCCCCCCAGATTTACCGTTGCGGCGCCAAAATGGGCCGCGGCCGACCCTCGGCGCAAGATCCAACGGGCCAACGGCTTGCAGCCAGGGCAAACCGAACGCCTGTTTTGTTTTTGACAACGGTAATTATTCTATGACAAGGGTAATTCGGTTACAATGAACGGCCACACAAATCGCCCAAACGGAGATGCGAATGACGACTGCCGAACGGCCGCTCAAGGTCTACATCAGCGGAAAGCTCTACGACAAGGCCGACGCCAAAATCAGCGTCTACGATCACGGCCTGCTCTACGGCGACGGCGTGTTCGAGGGCATCCGCAGCTACGGCGGCAAAGTTTTCCGCCTGGAAGAACACCTCAAGCGGCTGTGGGACTCGGCCAAGGCCATCTGGCTCACCATTCCCATCTCGCGCGACGACCTGGCGAAAGCGGTCTACGACACGCTCCGGGCCAACAACATCGCCGACGGCTACATCCGGCTGGTGGTCACGCGCGGGGCGGGCACGCTCGGCCTCGATCCCAACCGCACCAGCGACCCGCAGGTGATCATCATCACCGACCATATCTCGCTCTACCCCCGCGAGCTGTACGAGAAGGGCCTGGAGATCATCACGGTCAGCGTCGTCCGCAACCACCCGGCGGCCCTCAGCCCGCGGATCAAGTCGCTCAATTACTTGAACAACATCCTGGCCAAGATCGAGGGCCTGCAGGCCGGCTGCATCGAGGCCCTGATGCTCAACCCCAAAGGCGAGGTGGCCGAGTGTACCGGCGACAACGTGTTTTTGGCGCGCGACGGCGTGCTGCTCACGCCGCCGATCGAGGCCGGCATTTTGGAGGGCGTCACGCGGCAGGCCGTGATCGAGCTGGCCCGCGGGCAAAAGCTCGACGTGCGAGAGATCCCGCTCACCAAGCACGACGTTTACATCGCCGACGAAATGTTCTTGACCGGCACGGCCGCCGAGGTCATTCCGGTGGTGAAAGTCGACAGCCGCGTCATCGGCGGCGGCAAGCCGGGACCGATCACCCGCGACCTGATGGAGCGGTTCCACAAGCTGGCGCGAAGTTAGCGGGGCTGCCCGCGGAAGCCGCGTCAGAAGACGACGGCCGGCAACGTCGAAGCCGGCCGCCGCTTGCTATAATCAGGCGTATGTCTTCTCCGCTTTCCGCCCCTGCCTCGGCGACCGCCGATCGCGACGAGCAGCTTGGACGCCTGTTGGCAAGCATGACCGACGAGCTGCGCGCCGGCCGCTGGGTCGATGTCGACGCGCTGGGCCGCGAGCATCCCGAACTGTCGGCCGAGCTGCGAGAGCTATGGGCCGCCGTGCGGGTGGCCGAAGGCGTGGCGATTGGCCTGAGTGAATCGAGCGGCCCGACGGCCGACTGGCTGCCGGAAGCCACGCTCGTGCCCGGCGATTTGCCGCGCCGCTTCGGCGATTTCGAGCTGCTCGAAGAGCTGGGGCGCGGGGGCATGGGTGTGGTCTACAAGGCGCGGCAGGTCAGCCTGGGCCGAACGGTGGCGGTGAAGATGATCCTGCGGGGCGAGCTGGCGTCGCCGGCCGAGGTGGCCCGCTTTCGCTCGGAGGCCGCCGCCGCGGCCAGGCTGGAGCACCCGCACATCGTGCCCGTCTATGAAGTGGGCGACTGCGACGGCCAGCCCTACTTTGTGATGAAATACATCGAAGGCACGACGCTGGCGCGGCGGTTGGCCGAAGGTCCCACGACCGCGCGCGAGGCCGCCGCCCTGCTGCTCACCGTTTGCCAGGCCATCGAGTTCGCCCATCAGAACGGCGTGCTGCACCGCGATCTGAAGCCCTCGAACATCTTGATCGACGGCGAGGGCCGCTCGCACGTGAGCGATTTTGGACTGGCAAAACAGGTGACGGGCAACCACGAGCTGACGCGCTCCGGCGCGGTCCTCGGCACGCCCAGCTACATGGCGCCCGAACAGGCCGCCGGCAACCGCGGGCAACTCGGCCCCGCCAGCGACGTCTACAGCCTGGGCACGGTCCTCTACCAGATGCTCACGGGCCGGCCTCCCTTTCAGGCGGCCACGCCGGTCGACACCGTGTTGCTGGTGCTCGAACAAGATCCGCTGCCGCCGCGGCTGTTGAACCCCAAGGCCGACCGCGACCTGGAGATGATCGCCCTGAAGTGCTTGCAGAAGCCGCCGCTGTTGCGCTACCCCACCGCCCAGGCATTGGCCGACGACCTGGCCGCCTATCTGCACGACGAACCGATCTCGGCACGCACCGGCCGCTTCACGCAGGTGGTGGCACGTTGGTTCCGCGAGACGCACCACGCCACCGTGCTGGAGAATTGGGGCCTGCTCTGGATGTGGCACAGCCTGGCCCTGTTCGTGATTTGCCTTGTCACCAACGCCTTCCAATGGCAAGGCATCACCTCGACCGGTCCCTACCTGGCGCTCTGGACCGCCGGACTGGGCACCTGGGCGGGCATCTTC
Source organism: Pirellulales bacterium (assembly GCA_035533075.1). Taxonomy (NCBI): domain Bacteria; kingdom Pseudomonadati; phylum Planctomycetota; class Planctomycetia; order Pirellulales; species Pirellulales bacterium. The sequence continues at coordinate 243,866 of DATLUO010000193.1, forward strand.
TGGGCCCTGCGGCGACGCACCGGTCCCGTGACGTTTGTGGAACGCCAGATCGCTCATATCTGGGCCGGCAGCGTGATCAGCATCTCGGTGCTGTTTCTGGTCGAGAACTTGCTGCGGCTGCCCGTGCTCACGCTCTCGCCGCTGCTGGCCGTGGTGAGTGGAGTGGTCTTCATCTCGAAGGCGGGCATTCTCACCGGGGCGTTTTATCTGCAAGCCGCGGCCTTGTTCGCGACCGCCCTGGTGATGGCCTGGATGGACCGGACCGACATTCCGGGCAGCATCACGCTGTTCGGCGTCGTGTCGGGCCTGTCGTTTTTCTTTCCGGGGCTGAAATACTATCGTCAGCGGATGCGGGGCGAAGGTTGATGTTCGTGGCTTTGACGGTCGTCGTGACGGTACACTTGCTGGCCGTCTATCTGGCCTTGATGGGGCCGGCCATCGGACTTTGGCTGCAATGGCGGGCCGCTGCCGACGAGTTGGCGGCCCGTCTCGACCGGTACTATTTGCGTCTGGCCGTGGGCGGCCTGCTTGTGGCCACGGCGGCGGGCGGCCTGGCCGTGGTTTTGATCGGGCGGCTTTTTCCCGACGCCTACCTGGCCGCGGCACGCGAGCTTCCCACCTCGCGCTACTGGCCCTACGGCGCGATCGAGCTGGTCTTTTCGCTCGGCTGCTTCGTGCTGGCGCTGGCGCTGGCGGGGCACGTGTCTGGCCCGCGCAGCCGGTTTTGGATCCGCTGGCTTGCGACGCTGCTGGGCACGACCAACCTTGTTTACCACTTTCCGCCGCTGTTCGTCATGCTGGGGGTCTTGTGTACCCGGCCAGATACCTGGGGGCATCCCGCGAAGTTCACCACGCTGCTGGCCGACGCTGAAGTGCTGGCCCGCGTGTCGCACCATCTCTTGGCGGCGCTGGCCGTGGCCGGTCTGGCGGCCGTTTGGTATGGAATGCGTCGGGGCGGCGAGTGTCTGCAGGCGGTGGTCTGGGGCGCTCGCATCGGCGTCGCGGCCGTCGTTCTCCAACTTCTGTCGGGCTTGTGGCTGGTGATGGCGATGCCGGTTGAAACGCGGCAAATGTTGCTCGGCGACGACGCTGTTTCGTCCGCGTTGTTTTGCGCGGCGTTCGTCGGCAGTTTGTTTGTCGTGCCGCGACTGGCCGCGATGGCACTGGGCAACGTGGAACGCCGGCACGCGCTGGTTACAATATCGCTGGTTCTGGCCGTGGTTGTGCTGATGACCGCCACCCGGCACCGCACGCGGGAACTTGCCGTTCCCGCCGCCCGCGAATAGGTTAAGATAGGGATTATCCGAGGAGAGAACGACTATGCCACCCTATACCCCACCGCTCGACGAGCACGGATTTCCGATTCCGCCGACGTTTGACGGCCCGGTTTCGCCGCGCCGGTCTTCGCACCTATTGCGCCGCGTGTTCCGCGTGGGCCTGATGCTGGCGTTTATCGCACTGCTGGCCGGCTCTCTGTATGAATTGCCGCTGAATGACTTGCCGCTGATCGGCGGCATCAAGGGCTGGCTGGCCCGCCGATCGCTGACGGTGGCCCAACAGAAACATGCGCGCGGCGACGTGCAGGGGGCGCTGGCCGACGCGGACCGTGCGGCGATGCTAGCGCCAAACGACCCGCTGGTCTACAATTGCCGCGCGAGGCTCCGACTGGAAGCCAACGACGTCACGGGAAGCTTGGAGGACTTCGATCAGCTTGTGCGGCTTGCTCCGCGCTACGCGGGCGGCTATCTCGGACGCAGCATCGCCTATCAGCGGCTCGAGCGGCATCGCGAGGCCATCGACGATTTGACGAAGGCCATCAGCCTCAGCCCCGGCGGAGACGCCATGCCGCGCAACAACCGGGCCTACGCGCGGGCACTGGCCGGCATTGAATTGGATGACGCGATGAGCGACGTGCGGCAGGCCCTCAGCATGACGGAGCAGGACATCCAGGAGTTGGAGCAATTTGGCCAGGGCCGGTCGGCCGCCGTCAAGGTGCTGGTGGCGGAACGCAAGGCGCAGAAGGCCGCCTACCTCGATACGCGCGGCTACATTTTTTTCCTGCAACAGAACTTCGAGTCGGCGCTGGCCGATCTTGACGAGGCGATTCAACTGGCTCTCGACTGGCAAAGAATCGCGTTGCCGCAGAAACCGGCGGAGGAACGGGCGGCCTACGCTCAGCAACTCGACCATGAGTTGTCGGTGATGTACCATCATCGCGGCCAGGTGCTGGAAAAGCTCGGCCGCGAAGAAGAAGCCCAGTCCGACCTGGACCAGGCCGAGAAATTGGGCTACAACCCTGCCCTCGGCGTGTTTTAGTGCGGCCGTAGGTGGGGCCAGCGAGCTTGCCAGCGCCGGCCCACCGTGATGGACGCTCCTAAATGGTGGGCCGGCGCTGGCAAGCTCGCTGGCCCCACCTTACGCTCGTCAGGCCGGCATTGCCCACCCCAGGAAGGATCCTCGATCGTTGGACGGACCCGATTTGCCCACCCCGGTTTCGTTGTCTCGTGGCGCCGACCGCGCCGTTGAGGGCGAGGTCTTGCCTTCGTGGCGGCCGGTGTTGTTCGGTCCCGACGGGTTGCGGCTTGAGCAATGGCTGCGCGACGGTCAGGCGCGGCTGGTAAAGCACGGGCCACAACGGTCGGTGTACCGCGTCGATGCCGCCCAGACGAGCTTCTTCGTCAAGCACTATCGTTGCCGCCGGTGGTGGCAGGCCTTGGCGCATTGGTTTCGGGCGAGTCCTTCGCGCCGCGAGTTTCGCCGTGCCCGTGAAACGCTTCGCCGGCAGGTTCCCACGGCCGAGCCGCTGGCCTGGATCGACTCGCGCCGCGGTGCTCTGGTCTACGACAACTTTCTTGTCACACGTGCCATCGGCGGCTCCTGTACGCTGGAGGAGTGCATCCAGGCCTGCTTGCCGCGATTGCCGTCCGCCGACGCCGCCCGACTGCGTCGCAAGCTCACGCTCAGCCTGGCGCGGCTCTGTGCCGCGGCCCATCGCCAAGGCATCGACCACAATGATCTGCACTTGGGCAACGCGCTGGTGTGCCTGGATACCTGCCACACCGCGGCGGACGACGACCGCCTGCCCGAACTTTCCCTGATCGACTTGCCCGGCGTGCGGCTCGCGCGTCCGCTGAATCGGCGGCGGACGGTTGCCGCTTTGACCATGCTCGGCTCGGCTTGCGCCGACCTGGCCACGCAGAGCGACCAGTGGCGGTTTTGGCGGGCGTATGTTGCCGAGCGGCCGGAGTTACGCGAGGAACGCAAGCTTGCCCGGCGGATCGCGGCGTCCATCCCGCACCGCCGCCGCCGCGTGGCCCGCAGCCGCGACCGCCGGGCATTGAAGACGAACCGCGATTTCTACTTCTGCCGCAGCGGCCGCTCGCGCGCGTGGGCCGTGAGCGATCTTGCTCGCGAGCGGCTCACGCGGCTGCTCGAAGACCCTGGGCAACTGCTGACCGGCAACCTGCACCGAGTCTTCAAGCTTTCGCACCGCAGCGTGGTGGTGCAGGCCGAGCTGCCGCTGGCGACGGCGGAAGTAAGCGTGGCCTATAAGCGGGTCCGGCCGCGCAACTGGTGGAAGACCGTGCTGCACTACTTTCGCCGCAATCCGGCTCTGGAGGCCTGGCATTACGGCCATGCTCTGCTGCTGCGCGGCATCGCCACGGCGCGGCCCTTGGCGGTGGTCGAACGGCCCCGCCGGGGACTGCCCGCCGAGGGCTATCTGGCGACGCAATGGATCGCAGGGGCGAACAACCTGCACGTCTACGCCTGGCAGTTGACGCGGCGAAGCGAGGCCGAACGACGACGACGCACCCGCCAGGTGGCCGAGTCGCTCGGCCGTTTGTTGGGCCGCATGCACGCTTGGCACGTTTCGCACCGCGACCTGAAAGGCTGCAACATTCTATTGGTCGAGCGCGACGACTCGGTCGAGTGCCACCTGATCGACGCCGACAGCGTCCGGCTGCCGCGCCGCCTGTCGCCCTTTTTCCGGGCGTTCAATCTGGCCCGCCTGGCCACCAGCCTCGAAGCCCACTGCTGGGTGACGCGGGCCGACCGGCTGCGTTTCTTGCGCGCCTATCTCGGCGAGTTGCACCGCCGCGACCCCGGAGCGTGGCCCGCCGATTGGAAGCGGGCCTGGCGGGCCGTGGCCAAAGCCACCCGGCGGATCATCGGCCGGCTGAACCGGGCAGACCGCGAGATTGTCTAACGCGGCCAATAAGGTCAATAATTCGACCGCGAGCCGAATCCGCGCAGGCAGACCACGCCCACCGCTAAGGTCAGCAGAAAGCACCCCAGCCACCCGAAAGGGCCGAAGTGCGTGACATAATGGGTGGCCGCCCTGAGGAGGGTCCAGATCGTGTTCATAGGCTGTCTTGGTCGGTCCGAACGGCGTCTCTGAAATCATAGCTTGCCGATCGCGGGTTGATTCCGGTTTGCCGCCGAAGCGGGCTGGAATATTGGCTCGTGGCTTGTGAGCCGCCACCCCTTGCGGAATCGGGCACAGGCCGAAATAATACAGCGGCTCCAGGGAACAACTTGGGGGCGTAGCTCAATTGGTTAGAGTACCGGACTGTCGATCCGGTGGTTGCGGGTTCGAGTCCCGTCGCCCTCGCTGTACTGAAACGCCGTCAAAGCCGTTGCTCGCAACGGCTTTCGTCGTTTCGGGACGGCCGTTCTTTGTGGTCGCAAATGGCCCCTCCCGGCCACGGTTTTCCTGCCAGAGCGCAAACGAAGGCGACGGTTTTCCGTCCGTTCCCGTCGCTCGTAACACCTGGGCCTCGTCATCGCGCGACGACGGCCAGGGCAGCTCCGGCAAGCTATCGAGCGCGGGGGCGGCATCGTCGAGCGCAAGGTGCGTGTAGACGTCCATCGTCAGGCTGAACTTGGCATGACGCGCCAGCTTTTGGGCCACCTTGGGATGCACGCCCGCGGCTACCAGGTTGCTGATGAATTGGTGCCGCAAGGCGTGGAAGTCGAACACGCGCCCGGTGTCGTCGCGGTAGGCGATGCCCGCCGCGGCCAGGTCGCGCCGCAACATGTCGGCCGCCTCTTCGGCCCAATTGCCGGGCCACAGCTTGCGTCCGGACGCGACGTCGGGCGCCGTCTCGGCATCCGGGCCGGACCGCCCGACGTCGCGTGTACGGGCCTGCCGGCGGCCCGCCCCGCGGTTGGGCAGCCAGCCGGCGATCGCCGCGGCCAGGTCCCCGCGCACCGGCTGGTCCGCCGGTTCCTTGTTTTTGGTGTAGGACGCGGCCACGTGGACCGTCGGCACCTCGGCGGTCAGGTCGAGCGCGCCTTCCGTCAGGCTGGCCAACTCGCCGGCCCGAAAGCCCGTGTTGGCCGCCACCAGATAGAGCATCGCCCGATCGATGCCGTCGAGTCCGCGGAATCTTGCCGGCCGCCCGTCGCTCCGGCGCCGGTTGCGCGTGGCTTCAATCGGCCGCGCAAACTCCGCCTGGCTCAGCCGGCGGCGGGCATGCCGGACGTCGTCGCCGGCCTTCACTCCGGTCAGGCCGGCGAACGGGTTTTCCAGCGATCGGCGGGCGCGCACCAGCCAGCGCCCGAACGAGCGCAGCGCACCCGCGTAATGGTTCGACGTCGACTTGCCCATCCGGCTTTGCGACGTCTCGCGGTCCAATCGCCATTGGCGGATCGCTTCCAGGTCGTTCGCCCGCGGCTGCTTGCGCGTGACGCGGCCGATCGGCGCCCCGTCCCGCTTCCACTTCTCCACCGCGCTGACCGTCACCTGGAAGTGTCGGGCGATGTCGCGGTAGCTTTTGGCCGTCGCGCCTTTGCAGCGGGTTGTCAGCGGCGTGCCCAGCTCGAGCTGCCGCGCGTACGTGCGGGCTTCGTGCAGCCAATGCGCGACGCGCCCCTCTTGAATGTCTTTCAACAGGCGGAAGTCGCAACCGTCGAACACCGTCCGCAAACGGGCGACGGTCAGCTCGACGTATTCCGTCGTGTCGCTCTTGGCCGTCAGGTGCTGGCGGAATGCTTCCAGGTGCTCGCCCAGCGGCAGCAGGGCGAAGTCGTCGAAGGCATGGCCCAGGCCGGAGCGGCGGCGTTGCACTTTGACGATCAAATCGGCCAACAGTTTTTGGGCGCATTCCCAGTCGGTCACTCCCAGCGAGACGGTCTGCACGTTGCCGTATTCGTCGCGGTAGCGGGCCCAGACGATTTCCGAGCGGGAGGTTTTTTTGATCGCGCCCCTGGTGCCCTTGGGGACGCGGCGGCCGTCGCGATCGACGTAGTGAACGATCTTCGGCCGGAAGAGCTGCTTTCGCAAGCGCGGCATGACGAACTCCTTTGTCGAACACGCGGCGGGGGCGGAGTCGGGGTTCGACTCCCGAACATCCGCCCCAACCGCAAAGGATCGATGGTTAGCGATCATCAAGCTACCGTATCGGCGGCGGCTTGCAAGCTACCCCTCCTGGTGTTCGCCGCGCGCCTCCTCCTGGGCCGTCACGAATTCATGGAACAGTCGTCGAGCTCTCGAGACGATCGATTTCCTCTTCCAGTTGGCTGCGCAGCACGCGCAGCATCCAGAGACAGCCGGCCTTGGCGTTGGCGAAGTCTTTGAACTGCATGGGCAGCCAGCCTTCACGCTCGCATTCGATTACGACGTCGACCGGTTCGACGTCAAGCGGCGCGTTCCTGTCCCCTTTCGGGAACGGCTTTTCGGTGCCGATGACGATGCACAGCTCTGGCGGGACATCGAGCTGGAGAAACACTGCGCCGAACGATGCCGCGACCTCGAGCGCGCCGTGGTAAGCAGTTGTGACGAGTGCGTGTTGTGTCTTTTCCATAACGTTTTCCTTTGCGGTTTGACTGGAGAAACGAAATGCCCCTACGCGGCCCCACTGGTCGAACTGCCGCCGTGAATCACCTCCCGCAAGCGTTTGCCATCGGGCCACGCGCGGCCGTCGTGATGACGTTCCAGCGATCGCTTACGTTGTCGGGCTTTTTCCTCCCGCGCGTCCGCCTCCCACCACACGCGGCGATAATCTTCGCGGTCGAACAGGTCGAGCTGCTTGTAGACCCGCGTCGCTTCGCCGGTCTCCGGGTCGATGCCCGGCACACTGACCAGCCGCGCGGTGCCGTCGCTGGAGCGGTCGCGATTGATGCATTTGCGCAGGTCCTGCTCGAGCGCCTTGAACAGCGCATCGTCGCGATAGTCTTGCGGCAGCACGTGCGAAGCCAGGAAGGCGCGCGTCAGGTCCAGCAGTGAAGCGGGACCGGTGACGCTGGAAATGAACTCGGAAAGTTCGTCGTGCATGGTGATGGTAGGATGGAAGGGTTCAGGGTTCAGTAAAACCGGGCCGCGGCGAGCTGGCGGAGTGTGGCCAGCCGCCGCGCCCGGCGTCTCAGGGACGGTCACTTGGGCCCATCGCGCGCGTGATAAGGCATCCCGCGGCGCCCAAGACAGCCCAGCAGCATCGCGCGTGGGCCTGTGACGTAGCTGTCGGCGTTTGCGACGGCCCGAAGCGATTCCTCGAGCCCTCGCTGGCCGGCGTCTCCATGCTGGACGACCATTTCGGCGATCTTGCGGTACACGACTTCGCTGGTGTCGGTGTCGCCACAGGTCTCCAGCACCCCGCGTGTCTGGCGGATGATTCGATCCATCTCGGCCGCGCGGTCGCCGGGGTCGTGGTTCGTCAGCCGGCTGCTGGCGGCTCCGGCAACGTCGCCGATCGGGGCGGTTCCCGTCCCGAATTCTGGACGTCCCATGGATCCTTTGAGCGGCGCGCTCGTATTACCCTTGGCCTTAGATCCTTCCCTTACCCTTGATCCTTTGGATCCATGGTCAATGGATATAGGGACGAACGGCGGATTGCGTCCAGAATTCTGGACGGCATCCGCCGCGGAAGCCGGCGCGACGATACGCCACGTCTCTGCCCCGAGCTGCACCCAAGCGTGGAGCTCCTGAAGGGCCTTGGCATGGTTGTAGGCCGTGCTGCGAGCCAGGCCGCGGCCGCCCTCTTCACGCGGCGCCTGCATGGAGTTGAGCAGCTCTCGGCTGTCGACGTCGCCGGTTGCCCAGCCGTTGCGGCGCAGCGACCAGAGCCAGGTTACGGCCTGTTCGTCACTGTGACATATATCCATGACAGCTTCCACGATCGCTAGCGGATCTCGATCGGCGCGGGGCTGCTCAGCCCGCAGTGGGTCGGTCATGATTGGGTCTCCGTTCCGGACGCTGGGGCGCGTCCCAAATGGGGATCGTCGAGGGGCCGGGATCCATCGGCCCCGTTTCGGCGAAGGGAAGCGGCAGTTGGGCCTCCGACGCGGCGGCTGCCTCGCTTGCCGCGCGTGGTTGTCGCCAGTTGCGGATGCGCAGATCGGCTTGTCGCGGCCCGCGGCTGAGCACGTCGATCAGCCCGGCCTCTTCGAGACTCGTGAGCCAACGCCGTACGGCGCGCTCGCTGGCGGCCAGGGTGAATTGAAGGCGGAGATAATCGACCGTCAGCCGGCCGGGGCGGCAGCCGACGACCTGCCACAAGAGCAAGTAGCAAAACAGCGGTTCGCGCCGGATGCCTCGAAAGCGCAACAGCTCCGGCGGGACGTGCCAGGTCGTGGGCAGGCCGTCGATGCCCTGGACGATGCTCGAGAGTGACGCCATGATTATGTAGTGTTTCACCGGGGCGGCCCAGCGCTCCATGCTGGGCCGCCCCACCGCTTAGTACCTCAGCGGCCGCTTCCTGCGGACGCTACTTTCGGCCGCGGGCCTCCCACTCTTGGCGCGGCGGCCGGCCGTGTTTCAACCAACGCTCGACTTCGTTCTTGAGGTATAGGCGCCGTCGGCCGCTGAGCACCGACGGCGGCAGCTCGCCGGCCGTCTCCATCCGCCGCACGCTTCGCAGGCTGAGCTTGAGCACCTCGGCCAACTCGGCCTGGTCGATGAGCAGCTCGCCGTCGTCGGCCAGCGGTACGATGGACGGCGCCTCGGCCGTCTGCGCGACCAGCAGCTCCAACAGCGCGATGAGGCGATCGATCCGGCCGGCCAGGTCCGCCGCGGCCGGCGGAGCGTAGCCCTCGGCGATCGTACGCCAGACCGGCGCGGGGGCCGGTAGGGCCTCGGGCTGGTCGCGGGCAATCGGGAGGCGCAGAACGTTAGCCGACACGGTTGGCCTCCGTCGTCGGGAACTGGCGGGCGCGCTCTGCTAAGGTTTGCTCGACGGCCGCCGGGTCGAACAGCAGTCGCGCGCCGGCGGGCAGGTGGGGCACGCGACCGGCTCGGGCCTCATCGCGCAGCCAGCGCATCGAGACGCGCAGCCGGCGGGCCATCGATCGCAGGTCGAGTAGTGCGGGTGCGGTATCCATCACCGCATCATGCAGCGACGACAGCAAACCGTAAGTGGCAAATAAGAGTGCAAATAAGGATGCACTCTTGCGCTTTACAGCGTTTGGTAGAAGGACCGGCCGGCGGGAGTGAGCGCGTAACCCGTTCGCGGGCTCGGCTTTTTCAGGTACCCGGCATCGATCAACCGCCGGAGATGCAAGGTCAGGGTGCGCGGGTCGGTATTCACTCGCTCGGCTCCGCGCCACGCCGCGAGCTTTTCTCTGATCTCAGCCTTGAGGACCGCTGCTTTGGCATCGCCCAGCATCCTTACTATTACCAGCTCGGTTACCGCAAGTGGCGGAGCGGTGATTGCCTTTACGCGGGCAATGCGAACGCGCTCCTCGGCTTCATAAATTTCCTCTGGCGTCGGATGTGTTATGATCGTGGCCCTCCTGCGCGTCCGTGAAGAGCTCCAGCCAACCGATCAGTGCATTGAGGTACGCACCCCAGTCGGGCGTCGCAGCGTCATGAACGCACCGGCCGGGGCCGTTGACCATCGACATAACAACCCAGCCGGCATGGTGGCAGGCGTTCAGAAACCGCTGTCCGTCGAATGTGAGCTCGTTCACCATGCGTACCGTCCTTTTGAATCGGGCCGGCGCCCCGCGGCATGGAAGGACGGTACAGAACCATGCGCGACGGGGTGCCGCGTTGGGCCGGTCGGTTTCGAACCCGCTCGGCCACCCGATTGATTGTGAGTTTACTTCCGTGGTTTGCGATTGCCAGCGGTCGGCTTGGCGCGGGCGGCATCGGCTTCGCCATCGTCAAGCGCTCGGCGGACCTTTTCGAGGGTCGCCTGGCTGGCGGAATGTTTCGCGTGTTCGAGCCGGCTAAGCGTCTCCACCCGCACGCCGGCGCGGCGGGCCAGCTCCACTTGCGACCAACCTAGAGCGCGGCGCGCCCGAATCAGGCGGCGGGCCGCGACCACGCGCAAGGCCTCGCGCGCCGGATAATTCCCTTCCGCGTCTGGCGGGGGCAGCTCCGGTTGCGGCGGCCCGCCCGACAGACGACGGTAATCCTCCTCAGGCAAAATCACAAACCGCTTTCCGTCGAGCGTTACCGTCTGCACGCTGGCATGGCTGATGTTCATTGACTTGCTTTCACCGTCATTCATAAAAGCCATCGCGGTGCCCCACTTTTTCGACCGTGATCCTGTCGTCGGCCGGCGGCTGTCCCTCGACCTTCTCGCCCGGACGCACTCGAAACTGGATACGGTAGGCTCCGGTCCGCAACCGGTAGCATCCGGCCAGTTCGCCCCGGAGCGGCTTGGCGCCGCTCACTTCCGGCCACTTTTCGAGTCGCAGGATGAGCGCCTCGACGCGTTCATAAATCCGCTTGGGCAACGCCTCGAATTGCTCCAGCGCCTCGGGCAAGATGGTCACAATCGCCATGCTTGATGGTGTGGTCCGCATGTCAAGTTGTCAAGAAGTTGACAATGCTCGACTGTCGTCCGCTGTCTTTCGGCCTGGGGATACCCCCCTATTTCAAAACATGCGGAAAAACGTGCGCGCTTGGCACGCGGTCTACGCCGCGCGCGATCGTCAAAAATCGCCCCCCCCCCGGTCGAACAGCGGGAGAAGGACCCTGCTTTCGGCCGGGGCCTACGAATCCGGCGGCTGCCGCGGCCGCTCGATTCGACCAGGCCGGCCGGGGTCGCTGTTTTCGGCGGCTGCCGCGGCCGGTTATGATGTTCGATCTTCCAGCTTCGACGGCGCCACGAAAGCGTATTGCGGATCGGCCGGGCGGCGGCCGCGTCGCCGCTCGCGATCGTGCATGTCGCGCCGCAGGCGGCGTCGCGACGGCTGCCGCCGGCGATGGCTGCCGCGCAGCCGACGCGACCGACGCGACGGCCGCGGCGAAGGCGGCGAAGGCGGCCACGCCCGCGGCGCCGCGCCGCGCGCGCGTCGCGATCGCCGACGGCGAATCCGGACTGGGCCGCCGCGGCGACGGCGGCGCGCGCCGCGCGGCGCGAGAATGTTTACGGCGCGGCGCCCGAGCTCAATCCTGCTGGCGGGAGCTTGTAGGGCCTGGCGACGTTCGCGAGTTGAATCGCCGCGGCCACGATGACGGCACAGATCAGCACGTACGCCAGAAACGCCAGGCCCAACGGGCACGGCTCCGGGGTCGCTGCGCCCGGCTTCGGCATGCGGGGCGGCCGGCGGCGTGGCTTTGCTCTTGGGGTCGGAGGCACACAGAGAGTATCGGCAGGCATGGTTGTCCGCCGTGCGAATTCAACCGCGGCGCAGCGCGCTGCGCGACCTGCCCACATGCCAACCGTTGCGGAACCTGCTGACCGACGGGTGGGCGCGGTTCCCACCCCGCCGCCAGTGGGGCCTGCCCTTTCGCCGCCGCTTGCGAAAACGTAGGGCTTCGGTCGGTCCCTTGCGTTGCAATCGCTTCTTCGTATCTCTCAAAAGGGGGGGCATCGTCCGTATGATGCATCGCCGAGTGATGATGCATTATAATCCGTCGATGGATGCCCCGGTTGCCATGCCCTAAGTACGCCGGCCGCGCGGTCGGCCTCCGTCAGTGGGAGTTCTTCGATGACTTCGTAGGCGCTATTGTCGCGGAGCCGGCAAACATAGCTGCTCCCCGCGGCCACAATCCGATTGAACAAGGTGAATTTGGCATAGCCGCGGTCCATGGCGTAGGTGTGATCGGACTGAATCGTCCGCTCCAGGACGGAGCGTTCGTCGTCTTGGCCGCCGCCATCCGGGATCACGTCGATCCGCGTGGGCACATAGCGGTCGACCTCAAAGTGCGTATGCAGTCGCCATTTAATGAGTCCGTTTCCCGTCTCGGCTTTGAGGCATGAAGCCTCCATCATTTTCGGCAAGGCGGAGAGCAGGGAGCCGTCCACGGCCGTGAGCGTGCCCGGCACGTCGCGTAGCCGCGGATCGCGA